>JAITSF010000018.1 GCA_031287975.1 Candidatus Nomurabacteria bacterium | reverse complement strand
GATAGCTTCGTCGGACATGTTTTTATTCTACACCTTTAAGCCACTAGCCGCAATCTCGGCACGTCGCACAACCAACATTGTGCGATATGATATAAACCTAACTGCTGGTAGTGGCCTCTCGATTGATAACTCTACGGGTACTATAAAACTAGCCAATTGTTCTAATGGACAGGTTTTGAAGGCTACTAGTGCGGATAATGGGTGGGCATGTGCCGACGATTTTTATACAGAGCAACCCGAAACAAGCACTGATTTTTGCAGTATCGCGAGCAGCAACAAAGTTGTCTGGGGGACCGTAATATCAACAAGATGGGGCAAGTTTGTCACAATTAATACCGATTTTACCAGCACAGCTGGAGCTAATTTGGATTCAGGATCATTCCTGGGAACACTCAATCCAGAATGTAGTCCACAGCTCGGAGGTCAAAACAGGTACATTGATGTGGTCATATATGGTGGAGTAGTGCGCATATTTCAATCTGGTCGATTGGAGTATTCCCCCATTCACAACGTTACGCCGATTGGAAACAATGTTAACACGCACGTAAACACCACTTACATGGTTTTATAAGTACTAATTTAGCATTCATCAGCCAATAGGCCGTAGTTGGTGGTGGTTGTAGCTATCTTGCAACCGGAACTATCAATACGGACGGTGCAGTCTGGATGATACAGTATGAAAATGTTTGGGGAACTCCTATTACTAATGGCTCTATTTTTTACATTAGTATGACATATTTCAGTATCGAATAATATTATTCACTCCCAAAATATGTAGCACTGAAAGTTAGTGTATCGCCTGCCTTAATCCTAGCGGCCCATGGATCAGCAAATTGTACTAACCAAACATTACCATTTGGCATTATCGCACCAGAAGCCTGCGAAGTGTGGCCGAACACGTTAAAAACAGAATCCGCAGCCACGTTAATTTCAATTATCACTGGCATGGCTTCAAGAGGCAACACAGAACAAAATCCTCCACCTTCAGCTGGTGCTGACTGTTTAATTGTGGCGACAATCGTGTCTTTTGTTTCGGCACGCCCGCCTGCTACGATATATTCTCTAGGAGGGTATGTAGTATCTTGGTTCCATATCAACCGAAACGATATTTGTTTAAGCCGACCAAATGAGTGAGCTATAGAGCCAGTGTCCAACAATGTTCGGCTATTATTGGACTGGTAGCCCCATTCATCACCCCACCCCGCAACAGTATTCGGGGTAATAAAATCCTTTGTTTCGCAATAATCAGTATATTGCTCTATCGAGCAGGACCACCCGTTACCAGTCCATTTAAGAATTTGACCAGCGACAGTGCAATCGACTAACTTTACCATACCAGAAGCATTATCGACAGTTAATCCACCACCATTTTTGAGGTTTATATCATATCGCACAATGTTGGTTGTGCGACGTGCCGAGATTGCGGCTAGTGGCTTAAAGGTGTAGAATAAAAACATGTCCGACGAAGCTATCAAAATCGCCATTTTCCGCAAAAAGGAAATCCGTCGCCAATTTTATCGCGGCGAGTGGTGGTTTGTGATAAATGATGTGGTGGCAGCGCTAGTGGACTCGGCGGATCCGGCCCAGTACGTCAAAAGAATGCGTCAACGCGACGCAGAATTTGATAAATTATTTAATGACAACAGCGGTAAAGGAGGGGTACAAATTGTACCGCCCCTTAAATTGAAGTTCGATACCGAGGGCGGCAAGCAATCATTCAACTGTTGGAATACAGAAGGTATTTTCCGCCTAGTTCAATCTATTCCGTCCGAAAAAGCCGAGCCGTTCAAGCGTTGGCTGGCGCGAGCTGATTGCCGACGACCAAAATGTAAAATCGGCTGGTTCATAATGAGTAGGCTGAATTGCATCAGAATGTTAAAAAACCGAAAGGAGATAGAAAAATGATTGCTCTCGTTCGCGGTGTAGTGGTGGAGAAGTTTATTAGCTCGGTGGTGGTTGATGTCGGCGGGATTGGCTACGAAGTACAGGTGGCGGCTGGTGATTATGGGCGGGCTTTGCCGGAGCAGGAGGCGCGGTTTTATACTTATCATCATGTGCGTGAGCAGAGCGAGGAGTTGTTCGGGTTTTCGACTTTGGCGGCTAAGCGGCTGTTTGAATTATTGATAACGGTGCAGGGCGTTGGGCCGAAAGCGGCGCTGGCGATTCTGAGCCTAGGCGAAGCCGAGGCGGTGCGGGCAGCGGTGGCTTCGGGCGACGCGCATTATATCGCCGGTGCTAGCGGGGTTGGCAAGAAAACCGCCGAGCGGATAGTGGTTGATTTGCGCGACAAAGTCGGTGCGCCGAGTTATGTGCCGACCCGCGACGCGACGACCGGCGCGCTGGCGAATTTTGCCGGCGACGAAGCGCTGGACGCGCTGATGGCGCTTGGTTTCACGCTAGCTGACGCCACTTCGGCGCTTGGCGGCGTGCCGACTGACCGCCCAACCGCCGAGCGAGTGAAGTTGGCTCTAAAACAAAGGACGACAAGATGAAACATGATATGGTAAGCGGTGTAGAAAATCCTGGCCAAAGGGTGTTTTACGAGCAGCAGTGGAGTGATATTAATCTTGACGATACACCAAATCAGAGCGGTTGGCGCAGCATTAGGCCGGCGTCGGATTTTTTGGATTTTGTTAAAAAGTTGGAACAGCGTCATATATCAGGGCGAGCGCTTGATTTGGGGTGTGGCAACGGCAGACACGCAATCGTTTTCGCTAAAAATGATTTTGAAACCTACGGTTTGGATTTTTCCGAAAATGCCATCAAGTTGGCTGAAAATAACGCCAGTAAAAACCACATCGACACAATCAATTTTTCGGTTGGCGATGCGCTGAATCTCGAATACGCCGACGATTTTTTTAATGTTATCAACGACGACGGGTGTTTGCACCATATAGACCCGACCGACTGGCAAAAATATGTCGAGAATATTTTTCGTGTTACAAAACCAGACGGAACTTTGCGGGTCAAAGTTTTTAGTAAAAATTCCGGCAATATGTCAGAGGCCAGCAGCAACAATCGTTGGCAATTTTCAGCCAGCAGCGGATACACTTACTTTTTTGACGAAACAGAAATCAGAAATATTTTTGCGAAACATTTTCATATTACGGAGCTAAAAGAAATATCGCACGATGTAGATGGCAGGAAAAAGTTTTATTCCGTCGTGATGGATAAATCATGAAAAACTTAACTTTAATCACCGGAAACCTGAACAAAGTCGTGGAGTTCGAGCGGTTGCTGGGTTTTGAGTTTGGCCATCAGGAGATTGACTTGCCAGAGATACAGACGACTGACGTGCGCGAGGTGGTGCGCCATAAGGCGCGCTTGGCTTACGAAAAGTTAGGTCGGCCGGTTTTGGTGGACGATTCGGGTTTTACGATTGAAGCTTGGGGCGAGTTGCCGGGTGCATTTATTCGCTGGTTTTTGGACAATGTCGGTAGCGATGGAATTATCAAAATGCT
>JAITSF010000065.1 GCA_031287975.1 Candidatus Nomurabacteria bacterium | reverse complement strand
GGGAAACTGACAAGTCAGCTTTGAGTGGGCAACTGCTCTACGCTATTTCGGACGACGACGAAGTCGCGCCAGCGCAGGTTCTGAACCGTTTCGCGAAAGATCACCCAGCGCTGGAATTGGTCGGGGCTTTCAGTGGTGAAGGCGCGCACTTGGCGACGGCGGAAGTGAAGTCGCTGGCCGAGCTGCCAAGCAAAGATCAGTTAATCGCCGAAGTGGTAGCTATGCTGCTGTCGCCGATCAATGACATCTCAAGTGGTCTAAACGGTCTACCGAACATCCTAAACGCTCTCGAAGCAAACGCAACTAAATAATAATTATAAGGAGAATAAAATGGCTGATATTAAAAAATTAGCGGAGGATTTGACGAAGTTGACGGTTTTGGAAGTCAACGAATTAAAAAACACATTGAAAGACGAATATGGTATTGAGCCAGCGGCGGCTGCGGTGGCAGTGGCAGGACCAGCGGCGGCTGGAGACGCGGCGGCCGACGGCGCTGACGAGAAAAGCGAGTTTACGGTTCAGTTGAAAGACGCTGGCGCTCAAAAAGTGGCAGTTATCAAAGCTGTCAAAGAAATTACTGGCTTGGGGCTGGGCGAAGCGAAAGCTATCGTCGACGGCGCGCCGGCGGCAGTCAAGGAAAAAGTTTCCAAAGACGATGCCGAAGCCGCCAAAAAAGCTCTCGAGGAAGCCGGCGCTACAGTCGAGCTGGTCTAAATTTACAACCCGAAATATTCAAAAAAGCCCTTTTTCAAGGGTTTTTTTGCTAATGTCAAGCTAAATTTGCCAAAATAGTGTGGAAAACGCTTGACAGGCAGCGAGTTTTTCAATAAAATCTGGGTAGAATAAATGCGAGAAACAGATAGGAAGAATTATGAGTGAGATACTAAGCGAGAAACAAATCAAGCGCCTCAAAAGCCTGCTGAACGACGCCGAAACCAATTTGGCGGCGGCTAAGGAACTGGTTATCAGCATGTTGGGCGAGGAAGATATGCCGGAGCGAGTGCCGGGCGAGAGTTTCGGCGGCAAAGTTATCGAGGGGATTTTCGATGGCCAGTCGATGCACGACAGCGACGGCAAGTCGTATCCCGTGCCGGCCAATTATGCCAGCAAATCGAAATTGGTCGAAGGTGATATTATGAAGCTGACAATTGCCGAAGACGGTTCGTTTATCTACAAACAAATCGGCCCGGTGGCGCGCAAGCAAGTTATCGGCACACTAAATCAACACGACGGCGCTTATTATGTCGAAGTCCAAGGCCGCGAATACCGTGTCTTGCTGGCGTCGGTAACCTTTTTCCAGCTCAATGTTGGCAGCCAAGTTAGCGTTCTATTACCCGAAGACAACCGCGAAGCCGAGTGGGCAGCTGTCGAAGCCGCCCTGTAGCCTTTGGTATTGACTTTTTTAGAAAATAGTGCTACCATACTAACAATGCGTGAGGATAGCCTCACGTTCTGTTCTTTACACAATTGAAGGGAATGAATATGGACACAATCAAGGCCGAAAAAAATCTAGAAAATGTAGCCGTAGATCAGTATGCAAGATTTGTGATCTACCAGAACGAAGGACCAGTCGCACTCCAAAGTAAAAAGTATTCAGTATTCGAGGTTTATGAGCTTTTTGGAGAGGCCATGAATGATATTATACTCAAAGATGATATTTTCGAGTATAGGTTCGAGATTATCCTTACAGATAATCGGATTTATCTGTGGTCACCAATTAGCTCGAAAGTGTTTGGCAAACCAGACATTTACCCGGGCAAAGCAACCGGCCGTGTGGTTGAACTCGCAAAGATAACCCAGATTGGTTTGGAGGGCGGGGTTACTCAACTGGACCGGAAAATTACCGTCGCCGACAAAATTAATAGCACCGACCATATGCTCCACATCTGGGGAAACTCAGACATGCTTCAGGAATTTATAATGACACTATTCCAGAAAATGGGAATCTGGGAAGAACAATTTGTGAATTTCGATTACAACGTCAAACACGAGATTGAAATGAAATTTGATGTCGATCTTGGGTTTGACTAAGCCCCTCATAAGCAAAGCCCCGATTGGATATATATCCTATCGGGGCCTTTGGCTAAGATGGATTACTTATTCGTGAAGTACTTGAATAACGAGATCCCAGTGACCACAGCCGCACCCGCAGCTATGATAGTGAAAAGACTGTAGATCAACATTCCGCCAAGACCTTCACTCATTCCGAAGACTCTGGCGAACGACCATAGTTCGAAATTTTGTTGCGCCTTACCGAAGCAAACAAACGCCATAATCACTGCGCCTACAAATACCCACAACAATCGAAACGGAAATTCTTGTTTTACGGTCGGGTTTTGGGGTGGATACTGACCGTAAAACTGCTGGTCTGGGTAGGGCTGCTGCGGTGGTGGATACTGGGTCTGATCGTAAGTCTGTTGCTGGTCTGGATAGGGCTGTTGCGGTGGATACTGTGGTGGATACAGTGGCGCAGGCGGTGCTGGTGCTGTAGGATCGATAACTGTGTACTTTCTGCCTTCCATTTTTACCTCCAATGTTCGCGGGACGATTCCCGATTGCTGCGCCATAATGCGCACCTCTTCTAATTATATAACACTTTTCTTTATATGTAAAGCTGTCATTATCGCCAGACATTGATTGTTGGACTTAGATAATGTTTGCCTATGTATATTTCACAACAGACAAATTTTGAGAACTGGTGTAGAATAAATTTAGAATGGAGAAAAAATGGGGCAAGTAGCGCTGTATCGCAAATATCGGCCGGCTAGATTGAGCGAGGTTATCGGTCAGGATCACATTACGACGGTTTTGGAGGCGGCTGTGAAGAGCGGGCGGGTTTCGCATGCTTATTTGTTGACTGGTCAGCGCGGCACTGGCAAAACTTCGGTAGCGCGGATTTTGGCGCGGCAACTGAACCAAATTGTGGACACGGCGGAATCTTTTGATATTATCGAGATCGACGCTGCTTCGCATGGGCTGAAAGAAGATATCAAGGAGTTGATTGAGAAGTCCGTTATCGCGCCGATTCGGGATAAATATAAAATTTATATTATCGACGAAGTCCATTCGATGAAACATGATGCCTTTAACACCTTTTTGAAACTGCTGGAAGAGCCGCCGGCGCACGTGGTTTTTATCCTCGCAACTACCGACCCGCAAAAGTTGCCGGCGACGATTTTGAGTCGGGCGCAGCGCTACCATTTTCGGCCGGTGGAGCTAAAAAAGGTTGCCAAACATTTGCGCAAAATCGCCGACGCCGAGAAAATCGACATCACGGACGAGGCTTTGAAGATTATCGCTGAGCGCGGCGGCGGCAGTTTGCGGGATTCGATTTCACTGCTCGACCAATTAGGTAATTTGGACGGCAAGATTGACGCCAACATAGTGGAAGATATTTTAGGTTTGGCGCCAGACAAGAAAATCGCGGCGGTAGTGGCGGCGATTAAGGCTAGAGATACCGCCAAACTTATACAAGTTTTGAGCGAGCTGGAAAGCGCTGGCGTGTCCGGTCGGACAGTGGCTGATCAGTTGATTAAGAAATTGTTGGAGCAAGCTACCCAGCAGCCGGAATTGTTTGAGTTGATCGACAAGCTAGTCGATAGTGTCGAGGCTTTTGATATTTATTTGAAATTGCGGGCAGTGTTAGCAGCGCACTTAGTGGAGGTTGGAGAATTGAAGCTGGGGGATGGAGCACCGGCTTTGTTGAGAGCTGAGCCGGTTAAGCCGGTGGTTTCGGAGGCTTTGACAGAAGTATCGTCTCATGACGAGACGATAAAACCGGTTAAAAAGCCGGCCGAAGCAGACTTGCCAGCTACGGTTGATTGGGATAAATTTGTCGCTGCTGCTACCAAAATCAACCGAACTTGCGGCAGTTCTTTAGCCACCGCCAGCCACGATTACGACGGCGAAACTTTGACGCTGTATTTCACTAGCAAAATTTTCCGCGCCAGGATGCAGGAGTCGAAATGGAAGAGCGTGTTGAATTCCGCGCTAGGTGGACTTTACGACACGCCGCCGGAAATTGTCATTTCTGACGGTGTAAAACCAAAAAACCAGACTTTAGCGGCGGTTGCTGATATAATGGGAGGAGGAGAAGCATTATGAGCGAAAAAACCGAGAATTTACGCGTGCCGCCGCAAGATATCGACGCCGAAATGAGTTTGCTAGGCGCGGTTTTACAGGACGAAGAAGTTCTGACTGACGTGGCCGACAAAATCACCGCCGGCGAATTTTACGAGCCAAATCACAGGTTGATTTTCAGCGCTATGATGAAACTTTACGACACTAACCGACCGGTTGATTTGTTAACCGTAACCACACGGCTGCGCAGTGATAAAAACTTGGCTGATGTCGGCGGCAAAGCCTACCTCGCGGAACTGTCGGATTATGTGCCGAACGCCAGCAACGCCACCGCTTACGCCGAAATTATTCGCAACGCCGCCATCCGGCGCAATTATATCCGCGTGGCGACAGAGATCGGCGGCTTGCCATATAACGAGGAGTTGTCCACTAGCGAAATCAGCGATCAAATCGAGGCTTTAGTGTTTCACGCACGCTCGGATCTTTCTGGCGGCGAGGCTCAGAAATTTGACAGCCTTTTGTCGCACGCGTTGGTTAGAATCGAAAAGTTGGCTGATAATCCTAATGAGCTGCGCGGCACGCGGACTGGTTATGGCGATCTTGACAAGAAACTGTCCGGTTTCCAAAAAACCGATTTGATTGTATTGGCGGCCCGGCCCGGTATGGGTAAATCGGCTTTGGCACAGAATTTTATGACTAACATCGCTGTCAAAGAGAAAAAATCTGTGATTTATTTTTCGCTAGAAATGGGCAAAGACCAGTTGACCGACCGTATTTTGGCGTCGCATTCGCGGATCAAACACGACCACATTCGTTCCGGTCGGTTTCAGGGCGATGAATTTTCGAAGCTGTCGGAGTCGATCAACGAGCTGGAACAAGCGCCGATTTATATTGACGACAAATCCAACTTGACAATTACCGAGCTGTTAACTAAGGCGCGGCGGATTGCCGCCAAACTGCCCAAGCAAAATGAACTGGGGTTGATCGTGGTTGACTATTTACAGCTGATGAGCGCCAGCACACCGTCCAAAGACGGCAATCGTGTTAATGAAGTCGGCGAAATCAGCCGCGGGCTGAAGCTGATTGCGCGCGATTTGGACGTGCCGGTTTTGGCGATTAGCCAGTTGTCGCGCTCAATTGAATCGCGCAGCGACAAAAAACCGCAACTCTCCGACTTGCGTGAGTCCGGCTCGATCGAACAAGATGCTGACATCGTGATGTTTATCAACCGCGATGATTATTACGATGATGATTCCGAACGCGCCAATATCGCCGACCTTATTATTGCCAAACACCGCAACGGCGAACAGGGCAAAGTCGAACTGTACTTCGAGCCAGAAATTTTGCGGTTTTCTTCGTACGCGAAACATAAGTGATCAGGTTTCCGCCCTCTTGACGAATAAACCCCCTAACACCCCCTCAGGCACGGGTCGAATCCGCCCACTACCCCCAACTTGTCGGACGCTTCGGTTTTGTGGAAAAAGTTTTTTGATTTTCTCCGGCGAAAGCCGAATATGCTTCGGTGATTCGTCGGAGGAAGAAAAAACTTTTTCAACGTCAAAATCGACCGCGTTCGCAAGTGGGGGTGGTGGGGTTGCGAGAAAATACCTCTCCCAAGATGCATTAGAAACTACTTTATGCTAAAATATTCCCATGAGTTTCAAATCGGTTTTTTCCAAGTCCACACTATACCAAAACCGCCATGTTGTCGGGTTTTTCTTTGTGGCGTTTATGCTGTATATTTTTGTGGTTTTTGGGTTTGCGCGCAATCCGATAGGGTTAAGCGAGCTGGAGCTGCAAAGTTTGACTTTGTCCGGCGGGTTTGCTTTTCCAGATTCGTTTATTGATTTGCCGTATCACTTTTTACAATATCTTAGTATTCAGATTTTTGGTCCAAGCATCTTCGGGATTCGGCTGGTTTCGGTATTGTTAGGGGTTTTAACCGGCGGATTGGCGGTGGCGAGTGTGCGGAATTTAGTACGCAGCAATGTAGCGGTTATCGCTGGTTTGATAGTTTCGTCTAGTGTGTTTTTCCTAAATTACGCGCGGTTGGGAGCGCCGATGATAATGAGCATGTTTTTGCTGACGCTGGCGATTTTCGCGATTTCGAAATATTTAACGTCGAACAAAAACCGCACTTTGTGGATTTTGGTAACAATTTTAGCGACAGTTATCGGTGTTTATTCACCGCTGGGAATTTACCTGTTGGCGGCGTTGGCGGCGATTGCGATTTTTCACCCCAAAGTCCGGCTGCTGATTAAACGCATGAAAGTTTGGCAGACTTTACTTGGTTCGGTGGTGGCAGTCGGGCTGCTGTTGCCGCTGGTTTTTGCGTTGGTTAGTCAGCCTAGCTTGCTACAAACTTTGTTTGGGGTTGACACGCTGGTTTTTGCGCCGAGCGATGTTTGGCATAATCTCCAAGCTATGATTATGCCGTGGAGTATCGACTCGTTTGGTTTGGCGACGCCGTTTTTCAATATTGTGGAGATCGCGTTGGTGATTATCGGTGTAGTGGCGCTGGCTCGGCAGTTTTTCTCGGCCCGCTCGCAGCTGTTTTTGGGGCTGGGGGCGGTAGCTTTTGCGGTTTCGATGTTTGATATTACAAATTCTTATATTTTGTTTATCCCGTACGTTTTTCTAACTTCGTTCGGTATTAAAACTATTATCGGCAAGTGGTATCGGTTGTTTCCGGTTAATCCGTACGCGCGGTTATTCGGCTTGCTGCCGATTGGAGTTTTGGTTTTTGGGCTGATTTTATCGAATTTTTCCCAGTACAACGCTTCGAATTACTACGACAAAAATGTTATCTATACTCGCAACGAAACTTACCAAATCGTGCGTGAAGAGCTGACAAACTTGCGGGCGCACAGCATTTCGTTGGTGGTGGACGGAGCGAATATTGGGCTGTACAACACTTTGAAAGCGGAGTTTTCGAATGTCGTCATCGGCTCGTCGGTCGATCCGCGCGCCGAAACCCAGATTTTTATCCCGTCGACCTTCTACCAAAAAACCAGCTCGCCAGCGCGGATTGTTACTAACGGCAATTCCAAAGATTACGTGGTTTTGAAAATCTATCAAAAAACTCGTTGACGTGCTAAAATAGATAAAAATAAGGAGGAAATTATGGCTGGAATAGGCGATCAAATGAAAATGTTAAACCAAATGCGCAAGCTGCAAAAGGAGCTGGGCAAGGAGATCGTCGAGGTTGAAGCCGGCGATGGCGCGGTGTTGATCCAGTTTAACGGCGAGCTGAAAGTTGTTGATGTTAAGTTCGACAAAGCCAAAATCGACCTGAATAATATTGTTGATCTGGAGGGTTGGGTCAAAGCCGCTATCCGCGACGGCTTGAAAGAGGCTCAAGAGCTAGCCGCCGAAAAAATGAAGCCGATGATGGGCAACCTGGGTAGTTTGGGGCTGTAGTCCGAATTATGGCGAATGTTTTGCCGAAAGCTTTAAGCGAGCTGATCGAAAATATCGGCGTGTTGCCTGGCGTGGGCGCTCGCACCGCTGAGCGCTATGCCTTGTTTTTGTTAAAAAACGACACCCATACCTCGCGACGACTGGCTGGAACGCTAGAACATTTACACGAAAGAATTAAACTTTGCCCGGTAACTTTCGCCTTTATCGACAGCGGCGAAACAGTTTCGAAACTTTATAGCGATCCGGAACGCGACAAGACTTTGGTGGCGGTGGTGGAAGATCCGTTTGATGTTTTGGCGATTGAAAATACTGGTCAATACAAAGGCACGTACCATGTCTTAGGCGGCGCGATTTCGCCGATCGACGGCATCACGCCAGATCAACTGCACA
>JAITSF010000050.1 GCA_031287975.1 Candidatus Nomurabacteria bacterium | reverse complement strand
AGCCAAACTCTACATCTAACATGGTGCAGTCAGTCATATGCCGCGTGGTAGCGCTGGGTTCGGCGCGATAAGCATGCCCGATTTCAAACACCCGCTCAAACGCCCCGACCAAAATTTGTTTATAAAATTGCGGCGACTGCGCCAAAGTGGCGGTTTTGTCAAAGTAATTCAACTCAAAAACTTCGGCGCCGCCCTCCGTAGCCGCGCCTAGCAGTTTGGGCGTGTCAATTTCAACAAACTCAGCTTGGCGCAAATAATCGCGCAAATACTGCACCATATCAGCACGGATTTTGAAAATAGTTTGCTCTTTAGGATTGCGCAAATTCAAAACTCGGTAGTCAAACAACGTGTCCAAATTTTCGGCTTTGTGACTAATCGGCTTATCGACTTCAATCGGCGGCTCGTCCGTTACCGGCACTTCGACAGTTATTTTAACATCGTGCAACTCTGCCCCACCCGGTGCGCGTTCGTCCGCTACAACTTTGCCCTCGACCGTCATGACCGTGCCGATTTGCAAACCCCGCAACTTCTCGATTTCAGTTTTATCTTCTACTAAAATTTGCGCCAGCCCGCTGCGATCGCGCAGGGTAATAAAATTCAGCCCGCCCAACAAGCGTTTTTTATGTAGCCAGCCGCTAATCGCCGCCGACTGACCGACGCCACCCTTTAAGTCCTTAGCTAATGTTCTCATCATAAAGTTATTATACCCTAAAATTTTGCCAGCGCCAATTCGACCAAAGTCCAAGCCTCAGTTTTAGCGGTTTTAAGTTTTTCGTCAGTTTCAGAAATAATTTTGGAATATTTTTTAAGATCAGCTTTGGTAGCTTTAGTTTTGGCTAGTTTTTGAACAACATAAGGATGTAAACTAATATCTTTAGCGATTTCGCTAGGCGCTCTTTTACCGGCGTGGACAACCGCCGACAGTCCGAAAATCTGACTAGCCAACAACCCGAAAAACCGATTAGCGTCTTCCTTGATACGCAGTTTGCCAAGTTCCGCCAGAGCCTCAGCTTTCCGACCATTCAGCAAATTCTCCAGCAAATTAAAGGCGCTAACTTCTAGCTCTGGTTCGACATAACGGTGGACAATCTCCGGCGTTACTAATTCGCTAATCCCGGCTAGCTTTTCCAGCTCGCTGACAATCGCCCAACGATCGCCATTAGTAAACCTAACCAATTCTTCAGCTCCAGCGCGGCTGATTTTTACAGCTTGCGTCGCCGCTTCACTTAGTGTAAAACCGACATTATCTTTGCTATCCGAAAATTCTTTGGCTCGATAGTCCTTAACCAAAACTTTATAAAGTTTTAAGCGCTTGTCCGGTTTGGTTTCAGCAATCACAACCTCGGTTTCGTCCGGAATGCGTGGCAAAACCTCCGGCAGTTTGTCGCTCAGAAACTTGTTCGAAAAAACCGCCCGCAAAACCACCAACCGCTGCGTCGCAAACAGCCCAATATTAACCAACTCCGCTAAAATCTTGTCGGCATCCGCTTCCGCTGTGTCAATTTGGCTAATATTCTCAGCGCCGTGTTTAGCCGCAAAAGCCGCCTTAACCGCTCTCAACTGCCGCCCCAACGCTAAATCGTCCGCGCCGTAGTAAAAATGTATCATAACTATATTATATACCAGCTGGCAATTTTTGGCAGCGTGGACAAATATGCGTTCCCCGTCCGGCCACCCGGATTTTAACAATTTCGCTGCCGCAACGCGGGCAGGCTCGGCCCTCGCGTCGAAAAACTTTGGCGAATTTTTCCAAATAATCGCCCTTTGTGCCATCCGCTCGAATATAATTTTTCATAGTCGAACCGCCGGATTCAATCGAACGTGTCATCACTTCAATCGCCGCCCGCAAAATTTGGCGAAGTTTGATATCCGACAAATCCCGCACCCGCGTGGCGGGGTGTGTCCGCGCCGCCCACAGCGACTCATCGGCATAAATATTGCCAATACCAGCCACCACAGTTTGGTCTAAAATCGCGGCTTTAACAACAGTATTATTCCGCCGCCGAATATTTTTCAGAAAAACTTGTACAAGTTTCGGATCGCCCGACAGAGGTTCCGGCCCGACTTTTTTCAAAAAATCAATATTCTCCACTTCTATAGTCGGCAGCAATTTTATCCAACCAAACTTGCGCTGATCGTTAAAAAACAGCCGGCTGTCGTCGTCAAATCGAAACTCCACTCGCGTCGACCGATCCGGCAACTCCGCTACAAAGCTGTCGGTCGGATGCCCCGCCGCCCAAGCCTCGCCGCCCCGAAACACCAACTGCCCCGTCATCTTGAGATGAGCCACCAGCGAATAGCCGCTGTCTAGATCGATAATTAGCACCTTGGCCCGCCGTCGCGCCGCCACCACCCGTGCCCCAACCAAAAAAGCCTGGGTATCGCCCGAACTGGCCTGAAACGACTTCGGATTATAAACCTTCACATCCAACACCGGCCGGCCGACAATCAACCGCGCCAACCCCCGCCGCACTGTCTCAACTTCCGGCAGCTCTGGCATCAGCGATTATCCCCCGAGCCGTGGATCAAATTGCGTTCGGCGCGGCTGGCTAGTTCTCGATTTTTATCAAATGTCATACTTCTCCTTTTACTAGTCTTTACCCCTATTTTACCACTTCAAACCATATTTTTACACCACCACAGCAGCCTCAATAATCACAAACTCAGTGCTAAAATTACATAAATCCTAATACCAAAATTACATAATTTCTAATACCAATATTGCATAAAATGTTTATGTATGGTAAGGTTTATATATGATTGAGCGCAAAATCACACCAGCTATTACCAAGTATTTATCAAAATACCCGATTTTGACTTTGACTGGGCCGCGACAGAGCGGGAAGTCAACTTTGTTAAGGGCGGTATTAAAAAACTACACCTACGTAACTTTAGAAGATCTCGATACACGCCGCTTTGCGGTTGACGACCCGCGCGGTTTTTTGGAGCGCTACAACAACAAAACCATTATCGACGAAGCCCAATATGCGCCGGAGCTTTTTTCCTATATACAAACCGCGACTGATTTTGCTGGCAAAACTGGACAGTACGTCCTGTCTGGGTCGCAAAATTTTCTGTTGCTGAAAAAAATAAAACAGAGCCTGGCTGGTCGGGTCAGTATAGCTAAACTATTACCGTTCTCGTATCAAGAATTAGCTAGTAGCGGGATTGAAATCGGCTTGGTTGAGCTAATATTTAAGGGCGGCTACCCGCGTATCTATGATAAAAACATTCCGCCAAGCGAATTTTACGAAAATTACCTACAAACCTATATCAATCGCGATGTGGACGAACTGCTAAATGTGCGCGATATCACCAATTTCAACAAATTTCTTAAGCTGTGCGCCGCTCGTGTGGGACAGCTGCTTGACATTACTTCTCTAGCCAACGACTGTGGCATTACCCACAAAACAGCTTCGTCGTGGTTGTCGATTCTAGAATCCAGCTATATTATATTTGAGCTACCGCCATATTATGCTAACATCGGCAAACGCCTGATTAAGTCGCCAAAGATTTATTTTTACGACACCGGTCTCGCCTGTTTCCTGCTTGGCATAAAGTCTACTACCGACTTGGTAGAAAACAAAATATACGGCCAATTGTTTGAGAATTTCATAATCGCCGAGCAGCTAAAGAAATATTATAACCAAAAAACCGTGCCGGACTTGTATTTTTGGCGCGACAATAACGGTAATGAAATCGATTTGATCGACGACACATTGCCAGAGCTGACATTGACGGAAATAAAATCTGGCAAAACCGCCAAGGCCGATTTCGCCACTAGCCTCAAAAGTATTGGTGGCGAATTGGGCGTACCAACCAAAAGACAACAAGTAGTATATAACGGCGAAGATTTAACCATTGCCGACATTAAATTCAAAAACTGGCAAACCATAGAATAAAGACATTGCAACTTCCGGCAGCTCTGGCATCAACGATTGTCCCCCGCACCGTGGATCAAATTACGTTCGGCGCGGCTGGCTAGTTTGGCGATATTAACCCGCGCCGGCTCGTCAAATTTCACACCCAAATGGTCAGTTATCACCGCCAAATACCACAAAACATCGCCGATTTCCTTTACAATCTTAACTCTATCAATCTCGGAAACCACACCACCCTTGTCTCGTAAAACTTTCTTAAACTTGTCCATCAATTCACCAGCCTCGCCACCTAGCCCCAACAATTTCTCAAAGTTAATCGGATCGTTCCAACCCTTCGTAGCGTCGCCCAAATCGGTGCGTTTTGCAAGTTTCTGGTACTCGTCAAATGTCATATTCCCTCCTTAAATTAGTTTTCATTCTACAACTCACCCCAATTCCGCCCAGATTTAATATCGACTTTTAATCTTACGCCAATTTTTGGATAAATATTTTCCATAATTTTTTTCATCGTTTGCCCCACTTTGGTGGCATTTTGAGGATCGCACTCCACCATAATTGAATCGTGAATCTGTAATATTTGGGGTGCG
>JAITSF010000028.1 GCA_031287975.1 Candidatus Nomurabacteria bacterium | reverse complement strand
CTGTAGCCTGGAGTGTTGGCGGCTATGACTAGGTTTTGGCAGGTGGATTTGAAGACTCCGGTGGAGGTGGGGTCTATGGCGATATTGACGCTGGTAGCGGGGGAGGAGTCGCAGTTGGTAATGGATAGCGCTATTACGGGGTTGACGGAGAGGGAGATGTCAGAAGATATGGTTTGGGCATAAGTTGGGGTTATTAAAAGCATGAGGCTGGCTAGGACCGAGAGAGAGAGAGAGAGAGAGGAGCCAGTCCCAGACCATCTTTGCGGAGCAAAGTGGTGTGGGAAGTGCTTTGCTTAGTTTTTTGATTGCTCCACTCATGATGTTTATAGTTTAGCTTAAACGTGATTAAAGTGCAAGCATTATGTCAAAACTCTTATAACCTAATAATATATATACCAGTAGCCGCTCGGCGAAATGTTGGCTTCGGAATAGTCCCAGACTTTGACGTTATACTGCGAAATATGAATCGTGCCATTCGGATTTAAGCCCTCCACCCAAAAGACATGGCCGTAGTAACCGCTGGTGGAGACACCGACTGAATTGGCACGCGGTTCGTAGCCGCCGCCGTTGGTGCCGTAGCGACCATACCAATTGCGAGCGTTGCCCCAGTAACGTGGATTAATGGCTCCGCCGGTGCGCGCATAAATTCGCCAGCCGGTATAGCTGACACATTCGCACATGTAGCCCCAGCCGTTGCCAAAAGGCGCGTAGTCGGACAAGTTGTAGCTGTCGCCGTTCCAAGGACACTGGTTCGAAAACGGATAACCGCCTTTGTTCGGGTCGCCAGCGTAGCCCGCGCCACCTTGTTTGCTGATAATCAACAGCCGTTGAGCTTCGCGCTCGGCTTCTTTGACAGCGTTGTGTTCTTCGGCGATAGCTTGCCAAGAATTCTCATCGGCTTGGTATTGGTTGACCATATATTGTTGCTCGATACGCAACTGTTGGTTGGCGGCTTGCTGGTTTTCGGCATCTTGTTTTTTGATTTCTTGCTGTTGTTTTTGGATTTCCAGCTCGGCTTTGGCGGCTTTGGCTTCCTCAGAGAGTTGTTTGAGTTTACCTTTGACAACTTCTTGGTTGGTGGTTTTGGTTTGCAAATCCGACAGGCTGCCGGCGCTGGCGATTAGCTCCAGCTCCGACATATCTTGCCCAACATACAATTTGACAATGGTATCACTGATAGATTTGCGAAGTTTGCCGATTTTGGTTTCGGTGTTTTCGATTCGCACTGCTAGCTCGGCGATTTCTTCACCGATACGGTCGATGGACGCTTGAGTGGCGGCGATTTCGGCGCTGTAGCGTTCAACTTCAGCTTGGTAAGTGCCTTTTTGGCTTTCGGCTTCGGACTTTTTTTGATTGGCTTCGGCTTCGGCAGCTTCGGCGGCTAGACATTTGGCTGAGACGCATAAATAGTCCGCTTGCGCCGGCAATGTTTTTAAAATCACCAAACTGGCCGCCGCGGCGGCGCTTAAACTTAGTAAAATTTTTGTGGTTCTTTTCATAATCTTAATATACCATAAGCGTCTAATATCGCAAGTACTTGCGGATCGCCAATCGCGCCGAGATGTTGCCGACCAAAATCCCCGCCACCACCATCGCCGACACCACCAACGGCGCCCAGCCAATTAAAATTTCGCTAACAGCCGCCAAACTAATGCCGCTAATACTGCCGCCGACCAACACCGCCGGAATCGACCAAACTATCAAACCATAGCCGACAGCCGCCGAAATCAAACCCGATATTATTCCGTAAAGTTCCGCCTCGACCAAAAACGGCCCGCGCACATATCGGCGCTCAGCGCCAATTAACTTTTCCATTTCGATTTCGTCCTTGCGCGCAAAAATCGCCAGCCGGATGGTGTTGAAAATTACCAAAATCGTAATCAACAAAAACACACCGCCGGTTGTCAGCCCGATAATTTGAATGGTATTAGTTAAACTTGTCATATTCTGGACGGTTTTTTGATTGTCGCTATGGAAAAACTGGTTGTCATACAAATTCGCGTCCAGAAACGGCTTGTATTGGCTGCCATCGCTGTTGACAATGTTAATAATATCGTCTATGTCGCCAACATCGCGCACATGAATTTGCATCACGACCGGCAAAATATCCGCTAAATTCTGCCCGCCTTCCTCGATAATCGCCAAAATATCATCGTCCAGCTCGACTTTGGTTTTGAGGTCGTCAAGACTTTCGGTTTTGGGAATAATATCAACATAAACCACATTGTCGCTCAGTTTCAAATCGTCCGCCAAACTAATTTGCACAGTTTCTGGCGTGTCGCTACGAAGATACAGCGACAAATCCATTTTCTCAATTTTCGTCAACGCCACTGTGTCGTTCAAAGCCAAAGCCGCCGCCGCCGCCACGAACACAATCAGCAGCGTAAAACTCATCACCAGAATCGCCGCCAGACTCAGCCAAATATTGCGGCTGAAATTGCTGACGCCATACTTGACAGTCCGCCGCCACATCAAAAACTTGCGGTTGAAACCTTGCGACATACGCAGCCGCGCGATGTTGCTTTTGCTATTTGTTGGCATTTTTGCTCCTCGGTTTGGTTTCTTTGATAATCCGGCCGTGTTCGATATGGATAACCCGATGCCGCAGCTTTTTAACAATGTTAATATCGTGCGAAATCATCATCACAGTCGTG
Organism: Candidatus Nomurabacteria bacterium; assembly: GCA_031287975.1. Classification (GTDB taxonomy): domain Bacteria; phylum Patescibacteriota; class Saccharimonadia; order Saccharimonadales; family Saccharimonadaceae; genus JAISDN01. The sequence goes on along the minus strand of JAITSF010000028.1, from coordinate 6,259 downwards.
CCGTAGCGGTTAATTTTAACCAAAAGCTTGACGATTTCCAGCGAAGTTTTTTCGTCTAAGTTGGCAGTCGGCTCGTCGGCGATGAGAATTTTGGGCTGTCGCACCATCGCCCGCGCGATAGCCACTCGCTGTTTTTCGCCGCCGCTCAAAGCGTCCGGAAACTCATTAGCTTTGTCGTCCAAACCGACCAGCTCCAAAATTTTCGGCACATTAAATTGAATCTCCTCGTCCGTCATGCCGGAAATTTCCATCGCAAACGCCACGTTTTCAAAAACCGTCCGGTGCGGCAACAGCTTATAATCCTGAAAAACCACACCAATCCGCCGCCGCAGCAGCGGAATATCGCGCGGCCGCAAATCGTCATAATCAATCCCGCCAACCACAATCTTGCCAGCCGACGGCTTTTCCTCGCGCGTGATCAACTTTAAAATCGTCGACTTGCCGGCGCCACTCTGCCCCATAATCACCACGAACTCACCAGGCGCAATATTCAAAGTTACATTATCCAACACCGGCTTGAGCTTTTTGGGGTAAAATTTGCTGACACGATTGAAAAAAATCACCTCAAACCCTCCGACTATAAACTGTCAGCCGGTGTGAAAAGCCCGACGCCGACCACGAACCTTGACAAGTCATAATGTTCAGCCCCTCCTGCACCCCCTCCGACGGCGACAGCGCCCGGCTCATATCGACCTGCGCAATCGGCAGATTCTCGACATTGACAACTTCGTAATTCAGCTTTTGACCGTCGCCCATTTCGACAGTGATAGTTGCGCCGCTGGCGATTTTGTGCAGGTTATCAAAAATCCCGCCAGCGTCCACACCGTTGTAATGTCCGGTCAGAAACGACGCGCCGATAGTGTCGAGCTTGGCACTACCGTTGTACCAACCAGCAAACGAAGCGTCGCCTGGCACGTCGATTTTATTAGCCGTTGTCAGCCCAACTTCGGAAACTCGAGCTGTCAAGTTGATACTAGGGATTGTCAAAATTCGCGGCATGTCGTCGGCGACTTTATAGTCCGGATAAGCCACACCCGAAGCCATCGGCGGATTTTCGACATCAGCCGAAGCGGCGTGCTGACCGTTACTGGCTGACGCGCTGTCGCCGCTAACAACGGTCTGGATTTTCTGATTAGTGTTCCAAGTATCAAACGCCAGATAACTAGCCATTATCACAAAAAACGTTACCACTGCATAGCGCATAATATCGCTCGGTTTGTACTTCATGTCCGGTTTGCCGAGTTTGGTTTTGACTTTGCTGAGTCCCCGCTTCATACTGTCGGTGTAAGGTTTAACACTAGAAGATTTTTTCGGCTTCGGCGCTGCTGGCAGAGCCGCCGCGCCACCGCTCATCGCCATCGGATATTGGTGCGGCATCACTGCCGGCAATTGCGGCTGCTGCTGAGCCGTCGCCACCGCTCGCGCGTATTGGCTAGGCGCTGGCGCTGGATAAGGCAGCTGAGCTATCGGCTGCGGCAGCTGGGCCGGCTGGGCGTAATAGTGAGTGTGATACTGAATCGACTGTACGGGGTGCGCCGGAATCGGCTGATATTGCGGTTGATGGTAAGTCGGCTGTTGATAAGTCGGCGGTTGGATTGGTTGCGGTTGGTAATTGATCGGCTGTTTCGGCGCGGCGGTTTTAACGGCAGCGGTTTTAGCAGCTTTTGGTTCTTGATGCGGCGAAAAACTGTCAATTGTTACCCGTTTCGGAGTTCTATGAACCGGTTTTGGCTTAGTGGTGGCCGGTGGCAAACTTTTAACCGGCGCAACCGCCACCACCTGCGGTTTTTGAGCCGCCAACAAAACCTCGCGCGGCGCCGCTATCAGAGGCCGCCGCCCCGCCGGCACCACAACTCGCCGCTGCTGCGCTATGTTTCGATATACTTGTTGCCGTTTGTCCACTTTTTTCTTTCTGTTTTTATAATGCTTCTGACTAATATTATAAAGGCTTGCCGACAATAATGCAAGCCCTTATCGAAGTTTTCCACAATTACTAAATTTTTGTTTACTTTGTGGCGAGTTTGACGTAAAATAGTTGTGTCTAGATTTGAACATAGAACATCTGTATTTATTTCCCAGTTAGTAATGGGCAGCCACTAGAACTGGGATAGCAGATGTCAAAGTTCAGGTCTAGACAGCCAAGTGGCTGTCCTTTTTGTTCAGCCAGCCAAATCAAAGGAGGGGGAAAATGGCAAAGACAAATCTAATAATGAAATTGTTACTATTTAACATTGCGGCTGCGGCTGTCATCACTTACGGGCTAGCGATGCAATCTAATTCCAACGCCAGCTCCTCTACCAACTCCGACCTATCACTATCCATCAACTCCGTCATCTCGCTCTCGGTTTACGACAGCGCCAGCAATCCCACCACTGCCACCAACCTCTCCATTACCCCCACCCCAAACGGTGCCCAAACTTCCAAACTTAATACTGTAGTAGTTTCCACTAACGCCCCCGGCTATACTCTAAGCCTCAAAGCCGGCGATTCGCCGGATGTTGATGAGTGGGCAGCCGATATAAACAATGAAACAATCGATGATTTGATCGACAATGATGGTTTTCCGACCTATGATTTCCCAGATGGTGTTGTCTGTCTAGTTCTCGCAGCTCAAGAATTCGGATTGACACCTGAAGAATGTATAGGTATTAGCGACACGGCAATCACTTTGTGCGCCATCGATAGTGACGGCATAACCTGTCGCGACACCGACAACAACATACTATGTGAATTATTGACAACGCCGATTTACGCCGGCGGCTATTCGGCTTTAGCTATAGACATCGAAATATATGCTTGTGTCGACGACAGATACTATTTTAACAATTCAGCTGACTTAATTTACCAAAACCCCACCGACATCGACCCAAAACCAATTATTCCAGCAACAATCAACCTAATATCCGCCCCAAGTTCACTTACCAACAACACTTGGGGTTTCGCTGTGCCGAAAAACCAAGCCGCTTATGCTGTCAACCTGCCTAGCACTGGCGATATCAACAGCAGCCCCATCGGCTTAGATGATGAAATCAGCAACACCAACTTTGATGACATCTACACCGAGAACAGCTCCGCCGGCAAATACGCTGCCCCGCCCGCCCGAAACAAAATTATCAAACAAACCAACACCACCACCCTCGCCGACGCCACTACTGTCTTCTATGCCGCCAAAGTCGACCTCAATACCTTAGCTGGCGACTATAAAACCACCATTACCTACACCGCCACCGCCGAGGAAATCCCCAACCCGCCCGAAGAATTTAAATTTACCATCGACACCCGTATGACCGACACACTCTTCGCCGACGGTGACACGCCAGAAACCAACCCGGCGCACTTTGCTGGAACGGCTACGAGTTTTGCGATACCAACTAATCATTCTGTGACAAATTCTTCATATAATTGGATTATAAATTGCGGCGATGGACAACCTGACCGTCAGGTATCAGGTACACCCGACCCAACGATAAACTCCGTCATTATTTGCAACTATCCCGTCGCTGGCGAATACCAAATAACTATAAAATCCAATGGCACGGCTTCCGTTGGTTGGATGAGAAGTTTCGGTCTTAGTGCCTTCGCCACTGTAGACCAAACAGATAAACTTATGTTAAAAAGCCTTGATACGCCAATCCCCAAACTTGCCTATAACCACTCTCTATTTGCAACATTTTTCGGCGCAAAAAACACCGTTGGCATACCAGCTAATTTATTTAGTCAAAACTTGTCAACATGTAATTTTACTGGAGTATTCATGTATTTTGCCACTAACTCAACCACAGCTACTATTCCCGCCGGATTGTTTTCGGGTCGTAATTCAACAACTTGCAAAACTACCATTACTGAAGTTTTTGGGGTATCTAAAATATCATTCCTTTCCACTTTCAGTTACTTTGCATATGCCAATTCTGCGAGTAACAACACGCCCGATACTGATATAAATGATGTATTCACAGGTATGAATTTCTCTGGTTTAGATATGTACAATAGTGACATATTTATATTTAAGTCAACATTTCTGGGTATGTCTTCACTTGTCGGTTCGGCTCAAACCTTTATTGACAATCAGCTTGGCGGTATTATACCCACCGAACCGGCAGGGACTTTTTTTAACACAAGTGTCAGTGATTATAGTCAGCTCCACACGAACTGGACAACCACAACCGCACCTTAAATCCGCACTGTGAACACCACCAGACGGTGGCTGTAAGTGCCGTAAGCTGGCAGATAGGCGCCGGCGCAGGTCATCATGTTGAGGCCGGCTGAGCCGCCCGAGTAGAGGCTGTCGAACATGAACGAGCTATCGATTTGGTCGCCGTTGATGTAGGTGTAGAGGGCGATATTGACGACTTGGTATTGGCTGGATTGGCTGTTTAGGGTGAACTCGGCGATATCGCCGACTTTAACACGGGACAGACCGGCGAAGACACCGGTGGAGTGGCCGTCGAGGAAGGTAGCACCGCCGTGATTATACATGCCGACAGCCGCCGCCGGCACATCAATAGCGCCGCTGGCGTCCAGCCCGACCGCCACCACCGGCGATGACACCTTGCCAGCAATCGACAGATAGTTGCCGCTGCGGATTGTCGGGGCGGCTGAAACGGTTGGTTGTTCCGGTTGGTTGGTGGTTTTAATAGCCGCGCCGTCGGTTACCACTGGCGCTGAGATGTTGCTAATTTCCACCTCGCGGGTTGAAGCCATGTTTAATATCGGGTCGCTGTCCCCTGTCGCTGCGCTCTCGGCCGCCGAAATATTAGCCAAAGTCGGCGCTACCAACAGCCCCACTGGCAAAAGCGCTAAAGTCAAAATCAGCCCATATAAAGTCCGGCTACTCGACAGAAAGCTCCCAGATTTACTAAAAATTTTCATTAAAAATCTCCCAATTAAAAAATCCAAGAAAGCTTCCCTCTCTTGGACAAATATCACTCAGGCACTCTCCAAAGTACCTCTTACAATACTATCACACTTTCCCCAAAATGTCAATGCTTTTAACATTATCCCTGACGTATTACTCCCCGCTATTTGGTCGGTGTAGCGGTTTATGGTAAAATTGTAGTAATGGAAAAAGAAATTAGTAAGCTTATCAGTCAAGCAACCAAAATAATTGTTATTCAGGCCGAAAACCCCGACGGCGATTCGATTGGTTCGGCGTTGGCTCTGGAGGAGATTTTGGGCGATTTGGGTAAAGATGTGGCGCTGTACTGCCCAGTCCAGATTCCGAAATATCTGCGTTATATCTCTGGTTGGGATCGGATTTCTAATGATTTTGACACGGCGGCTGATTTAGCGATTATTGTTGACACTACCAGTAAAATTTTGCTGAGCAAGGTTTTAGACGACGCGGCGGCGGCGAATTTTTTGCAAAAACACCCAATTATTGTGTTTGATCATCACAAAACCGCCGGCGATTTGCCTTTTAATACACTAGACATTATTGACGAAACCGCTGTGGCGACTGGCGAAGTTATCTTGCGAAACTTGGATAAGTTTGGTGGGCGGCTGAATCCGCAAGCGGCGGCGCATCTGTACGTGGCGATCCAATCCGACACGCTGGGGCTGACCACTGAAAATGTTACAGCCGCGACCTTTCGGCTGGCGGCGGATTTGATCGACAGCGGCGCGAATCCGGTGGAGCTGGAAAAAGCTCGTCGCGAGTCGATGAAAAAACAGCCGGAAATTCTGGAATACAAAGGTCGTTTGCTGGAGCGAATTGACTACCATCTGGACGGTCGGCTGGCGGTAATTTACATTCCCTGGGAAGAAATCGCCGAATATTCCGACAAATACAACCCGACCATGTTGGTGCTGGACGAAATGCGTCAAGTTATCGGAGTTGACGTTGCTATTGGTATCAAAACCTACCCAGACGGCAAACTGACCGGCAAAATCCGCGCTAACCTGCCGCTGGCGGAAACCATTGCCGCCTATTTCGGCGGTGGCGGACACCCCTATGCCGCCGGTTTCCGGATCTACGAAACTCTCGAAAACTTCACCCCAGAGCTGCTTAGCGCCACCGATAAAGCCCTAAAGGAGCTATCATGAAAATTTACAATACTTTGAGCAAAAAAGCTGACGAATTTCGGCCATTAGGCGGGGTGGTGGGGATTTATAGTTGCGGACCGACGGTTTATAACCACGCGCATATTGGCAATTTGAGCGCTTATGTTTACGCTGATTTGTTGCGGCGGGTGCTGAATTTGGCGGGCTATAAAACCGAGCATGTCATGAATATCACTGATGTTGACGACAAGATGATTAA
>JAITSF010000031.1 GCA_031287975.1 Candidatus Nomurabacteria bacterium | reverse complement strand
CGGCCTAATGCCGACTAAACTTGGTGCTTTCGGTTTTAGCTCACAAACTTTAACCGCCGCCACCAACAACCCCAACGGTTACCAAACAGCTATCTCTACCAACCAATCCAGCGCCAACTCTCATGCTAGCGATCTAACTCGCCAATCTTTGTCCGATGCCTATCTTTCGACTACCGCTAATTCGTGTACTTGGAACACTAACTCAAAAACTTTGACGAACACTGACAATACTTTATTAAATAACACCTACGGGTTTACCCTAAATTCCACTAATCTGGCAGCTCAAAAACTTTGTAAAATTCCCGACTCAACTAATCCATTAACGGTCAAATCCACCACCGCCGCTAACGAATCCGGCGACAACACCACAATCTATTTTGGTGCCAAAGTCGATTTAAATCAAACCGCCGGCGACTACCGAACCACAATTATCTACACCGCTTTAGCCGATATTTGATATAATATAATTATGAAAATTGAACCACTACCAGGCTACAAAGACGTCAAACCCTTCGTTTATGCGGGGTTTTTTCCGGTTAGCAATGAGGATTATCAAGGCTTAAAAGACGCGGTCGAGAAGTTGTCGCTCAGCGATAGCGCCTTGCAGTTCGAGCCGGAAAACTCGCCGGTTTTGGGCTTCGGCGTGCGAATTGGTTTCCTCGGGCTACTACACATGGACATTGTGCGCGAACGTTTGGAGCGCGAATACAACCTCGATTTAGTGGTCACCAACCCCAGCACTGACTATATAGTATTACTACATAGTGGTGAAAAATTGGACATCAAATCCGCCAGCGACCTGCCGGACATTAGCAAAGTTAAAGAAATCGCCGAGCCGTGGATTAAGGGCGAAATTATCGTGCCCAGTGAATACGTCGGCGCGGTAATTCAGCTAATCGTCAGCAAACGTGGCCTGCAAAAAAACCTCAGCTATATCGACCAGCGGGCGTTGATTGCTTTCGAAGCGCCGCTGGCGAATCTTTTGACCGACTTTTACGACCAACTAAAATCCATTACCTCTGGCTACGGCTCGTTCAACTACGAACTAGACGACTACCGCGTCGAAGATTTAGTGCGGGTGGATTTCTACGTGGCCGGCGAAATGGTCGATGCGCTAAGCGTCATGACGCACCGCTCCGAGGCCCAAAAACTCGGCCGCGACATCACCAAAAAATTAAAAGAAGTCATTCCGCGCCAAAATTTCAAAGTCGCCCTGCAGGCTGCTATCGGCGGCAAATTTATCGCCCGCGAAGATCTCTCAGCCTATCGCAAAGACGTTACCATCGGCCTGTACGGCGGCGACGTCAGCCGCAAGAAAAAAGTCCTCGCCAAACAAGCCCGCGGCAAAAAACGCCTCAAAAAATTCGGCCGCGTCGAAATCCCGTCCGAAGCCTTTACCGTGATGCTAAAGCGCGATTAAATTTAAAATGTGATAGAATAATAATTATGAGAACCCTAAAGTTTACTGGCAACAGTTATGAAATCGGTCGAGAACTGGAAGAGCATTATCGTGAGTGGCATCAGGATTTGCCGACTGACATCAACCGGCGGACTTTGTCGCGGCAGCTGGCGATTTACCGGAAGCATTTCCCGAGCTTGATTGAGGAAATTCGCGGTATGGCTGACGAGGCAACGGGGGAGGGAAGTTACGAGAAGTTGTTATATTCGGTGTTGGCGCACGGTGTTGACAATATGCGGGTGCGGCCGCCCGAGACCAAAGGCTGCACAATTTTCGGTGTCAAAACTCCCAGCGGGCTGATTGTCGGTCGCAATTATGATTGGATTCCACAAGCGCGTGATGCCTTTCATATCTACAATATGAATATCACCGGCCGCTATTCTTACACCGGTATCAGCGACATGAATATTTATAAGCGTCGCCACGCTTCGCACAAACACTGGAGTTTTTCGGCCGAAGACACTATCAACGAAAAGGGCCTGTACATCGGGCTGACTTTTGCCCACAATCCGCGCTTTGGTTATGGCTTGTCGTCGACTCACATGATTCGCTTAATCGCCGAAACTTGCGCCACGGTGGACGAAGCGCTGAAAGTTTTTCGCAAAGTCCCGCTGATGATCGCCAAGAATTTTTTCGTCGCCGATGCTAGCGGCAACATGGCGATTGTCGAACACAATTCCAAAATTTTCAAAGTCTTGCGGCCGGACGAGCGCGGTATTTTAATCCAAACCAATCATTACCTCGCGCCCGAACTGGCCCGCGAAGATTTTTGCCTAAAGGAGTGCCCAGCCCACGACACATATGTACGTTATTACGAAGCCCTTTGCGGAATCAATCGCGCCGGCAAGGATTTCAACGCCACCTACGCCCATAAAATTTTACGCAAATCCCCCTACATTTACGCCAATGACCCAGATGGATTTATGACAATCTGGTCGCTGGTGCTTGACATGACGGCTAAGCATTACCACTTAGTTTTCGACACCGCCAGCTGCGAAAGAACTATGGAAATATTGCCGTAGGACTTTACGGTTATGTTAAAACGTGATTAAATGGGCTTATGAAGAAATCGAAAAATTATTCAGTGATCGCCAGCCGTCGGCGGGTAACTTTGCTGAAATATTCGATCTTGGGATTGATTTTAACGGTGGCTTGTCTGTCCTCGATA
>JAITSF010000009.1 GCA_031287975.1 Candidatus Nomurabacteria bacterium | reverse complement strand
TGGCGATGTGCGGTTGCGGTTGGTTGATAGTCGGGTCGGTGAGCGGGAGCTGCCTGGTCAGGTTTGGGCGAGTGTGGTCGGGCGGGCGGCGGAGATTAAACGTTCGGATATTGTTACGATTAGTGGCAAACTCAGGAGCGGTTTCGGGACTTTTCCGGCCAGTTTAAGTTATGCGAAACTTATACAAGTTTCGTCGCGGGCGGGGGCGGATCCAGCGCGCGAAATGCGTGATGAGTTTGGCACGAAGCTGGAGGAAGTTATCGAGCAGCCGGCCGAGAGTTTGGGCATGGGGATTTTGGCGGGCCAGAAAACCGCTTTGCCAAACGACGTGGCGACGGCTTTTCAGGTAGCGGGGCTTACGCATATTGTGGTAGCGAGCGGGTATAATTTGACAATTTTGATTCGGTTGGCGCGGCGGCTGTTGGCACGGATTTCGCGGTTGGCGGCGTTGTTGGGCGCTGGCGGGTTGATGTTGAGTTTTGCTTTTGTGACGGGGTTTTCGCCGTCGATGACGCGGGCTTCGATGGTGGCGGGGTTGAGTCTGCTGGCTTGGTATTATGGGCGGAAGTTTCATCCGGTGGTGTTGATTTTGATGGTGGCGGCGGCTTCGGCGCTTACGAACCCATATTATGTTTGGGGGGATGCGGGGTGGTATATGTCTTTTTCGGCTTTTGTGGGGGTTATTATGGTGGCGCCGTTGATTAGGAGTTATTTTTTTGGGGGAAAAGCGACTGAATCCGCTGCAGTCTCAAAGACGGCTTCGCGCCGGGTTTTTCCTGAAGTTTCAGTCGCCACCAAGCGGGTGAAAAATTTCATGGGGAATTTACGTCAGATTTTTTTGGAAACTATGAGTGCGCAGTTGGTGGTGGCGCCAGTGATTGCGATATTTTTGGGGCAGTTTGCGCCTTATGGGCTGTTGGCTAATTTGTTGGTTTTGCCGATTGTGCCGCTTGCGATGTTGCTGACTTTTGTAGCCGGAATCGTGTCTTGGTTGACGCCAACACTAAGTTGGTTGGCGGCTTGGCCGGCCCAGAAATTGTTGGATTATATTATTTGGGTGTCTCAACAGGTCGCGAAGTTGCCAAACGCGGCGCAAGAAGTTCATCTGGGGATTTTCGGGTTTTTGGCGGCAATAATATCGTTGGTGGTGGCGATGTTTTATATGCAGCGGCGCACGAAGCATTCCTTCCGCGACGATAATGTGGTAGAATAGGGGAATGAGCGGACATAGTAAATGGTCAACAATCAAACACCAAAAGGGCGTGGCAGACGCCAAACGCGGCGCGATTTTTACTAAAATCGGCAATCAAATCGCTATCGCGGCACGCAGCGGGACTGATCCGGCGCTGAATTCATCGCTAGCTCTCGCTATCGAAAAAGCTAAAAGCGCTAACATGCCGGCGGCCAATATCCAGCGCTCGATCGATAGAGTGGCTGATAAATCGGCGGCGCAGCTGAAGGAATTTACCTACGAAGCTTACGGGCCGGGAGGTGTTGGCATAATTATCGAGGCGGCGACCGATAACAACAACCGGACTTTTCCGGAAATTCGCAGCACGCTGACCAAAAATGGCGGTACAATGGCGGATTCTGGTTCGGTGCTGTTTCAGTTTGCTCGGCGCGGCGTAATCCATGTTGATGCTATCGGCGAGGAAGCGCTGCTGACGGTTTTAGACGCCGGCGCAGACGATGCGGTTGACGACGAGGAAGAAATTATTGTCTATACCGATCCGAAAAACTTATCGGAAGTTCGCCGCAAAATTATCGAAGCCGGTTTGAAAGTTTCTAACGCAAGTTTGGAATATGTGCCGAATAATAAAATCGCGGTTGATGATGAAGAAAAACAAGGGAAAATATTAAAACTGCTAGACGCTCTGGACGATCTCGATGATGTTTCGGCAGTTTATACAAACGCCGATGTCTAGAAAAATATTTAACAAAGGCTCGGTTTTGCGGGCGATTTTTGCGATTAGTTTGCCGGTGGTCGGCGCACAGCTGCTGCAGGCGGCTTATCAAATGACGGACGCTTTTTGGGTGGGGCGGCTGGGCGCGGAATCGGTGGCGGCGATTTCGGTCAGTATGCCGATAATGTTTATATTGATTGCTTTTGGGATTGGTTTTGCGGCCAGCGGCACGACTTTGGTGGCGCAATATTTCGGCGCAAAAAATCGTAAAATGGTTAATCATACTTCAGCCCAAACTTTGACTTCGATTGTGGTGGTGTCGCTGATCGTAACGATTGTTGGCATTGCAATTTCGCCGTTGATTTTGGATTTTATGTCGGTAACGCCGAACGTTTATGGCTCGGCGGTCAGCTATATGCAGATTGCTTTTTTGGGTGTGGTGTTTAATTTTTCGTTCATGATGTTTCAAAGTTTAATGCGCGGAATTGGGCAGGTTGTGATGCCGATGCTGATTGTGGCGGCCACGGTGCTACTGAATTTTGTGCTTGATCCGCTGTTTATTTTTACTTTTAACATGGGAATTACTGGCGCGGCGTTGGCGACTATCGGCACGCAAAGTTTGGCGGCGATAGTTGGTTTTGCGATTTTGTTTGGCGGTAAATTTGGAATTCATTTGAGTCTGCGCGATTTTTCGCCTGACAAAAAACACATTGCCAAATCGTTTCGGCTGGGTTTGCCGATTTCTCTAGCGCAAGTTACAAATTCGCTGGCGATGCTAATAATTACTGGCATGGTAACGGTTTTTGGCACGATCGCGACAGCGGCGGTTTCAGCGGGAATGAATGTAATAAATTTGTTTTTTATGGTCGGCCTAGGGTTTTCGTTTGGTGTGCAGGCACTGGTCGGGCAGAATATCGGCGCTCGAAATATCCCGCGGGCGAGGCAGATTGTGAAAACCGGCTCGGCGATAATTTTTGGCTTTATGTGTTTGCTCGGCGTGGTGGTGTTTGCATTCTCAACTCAGCTAGTTGGGATTTTTGTTCCGAACGAGCCAGAAGTGATTGAAATCGGCGCGACGTTTTTGAAAATCGTAGCCTTGTTCTTTGGCTTTGGCGGTTTGCAAATGGCGCTGCTCGGCGTGCTGCGAGCTGCCGGAAAAATGATGGTTGTGATGTTGATTTCGATAATTAGCCAGTTTGTGGTACAAATTCCGCTGGCTTGGCAACTGTCGGCGCGGATCGGGATTGACGGGATTTGGTGGTCGTTTGTGGCGTCGTTTGTAGTTAGCCTAATTTTGACTTGGGGATTTTATCTACAGGGCGGCTGGGCACGCAAAA
>JAITSF010000034.1 GCA_031287975.1 Candidatus Nomurabacteria bacterium | reverse complement strand
TCAACTGGGTCGCAAACCCACAGCTGGTTTTTGTCGCGCCCAAAAGAATCCTCCTCGCCATAAACGCCGTGATCCGGATAAGCCGCACGCACGCGGTCGATAACCATTTGGTTGATTTCGGTATCGGCTTTGGTAACGATTGTGTTGTCGCCCTTATAATGGCTGATGCCAGCCTGATTAAAATATTTCAACATAATCGTACCGGCGTCGCGAGCTAGTTGCTTGGCGAAGTTTAGGTATTCGTTCATTTTGACTCTCCTAAATTTATTAAGTTGCGTGCTTCCGCAATCTGCGCCTGTGTTGTCCAAATTGTTTCGGCGTTGTAATCGGCGTCAAATTTGATTTCGCCGTTTTTGCCTTGATAAATCACAATTTGGTTTGTCATTTCGCCCCCTCTCTAACTAAATATTCCTTAATCAATTTTACATCTCGCAAATCTTTTTCTTGACCGCGCGCGCTTTTCCAAAGCAAGGTATCGTCAAGGCTCGCGAAACTTACGCCGTCTACCATCACCGCGTTTTTTATATAACTTTTTATATCTTCTTCGCTATGCAGCGGTATGAGCGTGCAGTAATAAAACGCTTCATACACCCCCGAATCCCTGTTCCGCAAACCATCATCACCATTGTCATATTGAAACTTCTCCCAACCGTCAGCCGCTAATTTTTCGTATAATTTTCTCGTCAAAATCAAATCTATATCGCGGCTGGCGCGGATCCCCAGCACATCCAAAAGCCCGCTGCCAAACACAGCGTACTCGCCAGTCGGCAAATCCAATTTCTTCATCACATCAATAATCCGGCGATTGACAATTTTCAGTTTCATGATTTTATCTCCTCAAAGCGCGGCCGCCGGACCCCGTCGATTTCGACTTCTTCCAAAAAAACCGCGAGACTCCTAGCCCACAGAAACTTATCAGCGCCGTATTCTCGGCGATAGATTACGGCCACTTCCTCGCTAGCTTCGAGAAACGCCAAGTCAACCAGCGCATATTCACCGCCGCTTTTCGCGTGCCGATAGCGCCCGCCGACAGTTACCAATTTCGCCGCCTCGTCCAGCATATTTTTCAGATCTTTTTCAGTTTTGCGTCGCATTTCGCCCCCTTTTTGCCAGTCGTTCCGGCACCACGCCAAACTTGATTTCTGGCCAATTGTTAACTTCATCACGAGCCACGTCGTAATATTTCTCATAAACAAAGTCCACCGAACCATGCATCGCCGCCGCCATATCCAGCCCCAACTTTTTCGCTACCGCCCGCAGTTTCGCCTCGTCCGCCGCCTCAATCTCCACAAAAGCCGGCAGCCACGGCCACTCGTCCAACTCAATCTCCGCGCCGTCGAGTTCCCAACTTTCGCGCCGCGTTTCCTCGACCGATTTCTGAACCATACCAATTTGCTTCAAAAAATCTATCGCCTTATTATAATTATCAACAACCAATTCCACCTCTTTCGTCCCGACCAAACTAGCGTCGCTGGTGCGTTTGTAACTCATCGTAACCCTGTCGCCTTCGTCGCGCACCCGAACTCTTGCGCCGATTTTTGGCATTTCCCGCTCGACGTCATAAAAAACCGCCCGCGTCATCTGCGTCTTCGGTCGCGTCCTTTTCGCGCCGAGCGCTTTTAATTTCGCCCTCAGCTCCTCATGGTCAACATCTAACCACTTGCCCTCAATTTCGGTTTTCATAACTCTTCTCCTTTCTACAAAAACCCGCCTACTCGTTACAGATGCATTTAAACTTGCATGCTGGAACCCTTATAGGCGGGCGTTACCATCCAACTTCCGCGACAACTCGCCGCGACACTTGATTTATCTTTAACGCAGACTCACGGGCAGTTCTACTCGGTGTTGTAAAAATTACAACATACCTTTCTTCCACCGGCTCGCGGCTGATAACCGCTTAAAAACGCCTCTGTAACAATAATATCACGATTAGTTTTCGATAGCAAACTTCATAGGTCGCTTAGGCTTCTTTGGTGCGGAGTTCTTGGAGAGTTTCGACAAACTCGTCGGCGTCTTTAAACTGCCGGAAAACGCTGGCAAAGCGGATAAAGGCGACTTCGTTGCGTTTAGCGAGTTCGCCCAGAACTAGTTCACCGATTTGGCGACTTTGAACTTCGTTTTCGCCCATTGAATAGAGAGTGTCTTCGATCGCGGAGACGATTTCTTCGGTTTCGATTTCGCCGTTAATAAACTTGCCGACAGAATTGAAAATGGCGCGTTTGAGTTTTTCACGGTCGAACAGTTCGCGCGAGCCGCTGGTTTTCAGCACTGCCAGATTGGGTCGCTCGATCCGCTCATAAGTCGTGTAACGGTTTCCGCACTCAATACACTCACGACGTCGCCGAATCGAGCTGCCCGTATCGCGCGACTCGATAACCTTGCTCTCGTCCTTGCCACATTTGCTACAGTGCATGCGGGTCGTCCTCGTCTTTGGTTTGGATCTTGCGCTTTCTAAACCACTTTTGGACACGGCTGAAAGCCGGCTCGTCTAGTTCTTCTTCTTTTGGCGGGGTAGGCTCTTCGGACGATTTTTCTTCGGATTTTTCCTCTGGTTTGTCGTCATCGCTCAGCCAACTGTTGCTGCTCTCGCCCTTTACGAAATCTTCGGTGTCAACTTGTGGCTTGATTTCAACATCGTTGTCGATATCGGTGTCGTCAACCTTAACATTGGGCGAAACGATTTCGTCGAGATTGTCGGTTTTCAGCGCGTCAACTTTGTCGTCAGCGACCGGCGCGCCGTAAGAAGCGTCGAAACCAGTAGCGACAACCGTAACGATAATTTCGTCATCGAGTTCCGGCCGAACGTTGGCACCAAAGATAATGTTGGCATCCGGCGCGACAGTAGCGCGGATAGTTTCGGCGACTTCGTTGATTTCGTCCATGCTCATATTATCGCCACCGATAACATTAAACAGCACGCCGCGTGCGCCGTCTATCGACACCTCGATAAGCGGCGATTCGATAGCTTGTTTGGCGGCCAACTCAGCGCGGCTTTCGCCACTGGCACGACCGATTCCCATCAGCGCCGAACCAGCGTTGCGCATGATTTTGCTGACATCGGCAAAGTCGAGGTTAATTAGACCCTCTTCGGTGATAAGTTCAGAAATTCCCTGCACTCCCTGACGCAGCACATCATCGGCAATCTTGAAAGTTTCCAGCAGCGGCGTGCGGCGGTCGATAGTTTGCAACAGTCGGTCGTTCGGAATGGTAATTAAAGCGTCAACATTACCGCGCAGCCGATCAATCGCCCAGTCGGCGTTGGATTTGCGTTTCATACCCTCGAAAGTGAACGGCCGAGTCGATACGCCAACCACCAAAATACCCATTTCGCGGGCTAAATCAGCGATGATATAACTAGCGCCCGAACCTGTGCCGCCGCCAGCCCCTAATGTGATAAACACCATGTCAGCACCCTCGAGAGCCTGGCGGATTTCGTCGATCGATTCCTTGGCGGCGGCTTCGCCGATCGCCGGCTCAGCGCCAGCACCCAATCCGCGTGTGGTTTCTTTGCCGATATGGACTTTAACATCAGCTTTTGAGTTATGCAGCGCTTGCGCGTCGGTGTTGATAGCGATATATTGGACGTTTTTCAGCCCGACATCTTTCATGCGGTTGATAACCGCCCCACCGGCACCACCGACACCAACGACTTTAATGGTCGGTGTGGCCTTGATTTCAGTTGGTGTAATTTCTGGCATATAGCCCTCCTTAAGTTCACATTTATAAGTTTGTATAACTAAATTATACACCCCACATATAGCGTTGTCTAGTGCTTTTTGAAAAATATAGTAATTTCGCCGTTTATGAAAAATACTTAGTTGTTTTCACTAACTGCCGCTTTCAGTTTTCGGAATTTTGGTTTTGTTGTGCAAAAAACCGCTATTTTACAGATACGAAAATTGAACACATTTTTTGTTCATTATAGTGATTTTGGTTCACTAACTGAAAATTTGCTGAATAAAAATTAGATTTTTACGTCATCGCCGAAATGTTTTTTGAGACGAGCGCGGATTGAGCCGGTGTGGCGACCAAAGTGGTTTGATAAATCTTTAAGGTTGGTGCCGTTTGTGAATAAATCTTTCAATTTCGCGTCATCGGCCGCGCTCCACGCCCGAAAGGCATTTGGATAGACTTCGCGCATTTTGGCGAGCTTGGCGACCCAAGCAGCGGAGCGAGCGGCTTTGTCGGCTTTGTCTGGGGCAGGCGGTTTGGCGGCGGATTTTTGTTGGCGTTTTTGACGGTTGGCGCGCAGGTGTTCGAATTGGGTTTTGGCACTGGCGGATTGGTGTTGAAATTCTTGGTCTTTTTCTAAAACTTCGGGGTGGACTTGGAAAGCTTTGCTACGCAGACCCAAAATCGACAAACAGTCCAGCGACTTGACGCGGGATAGCGCCACATAGCCCATGCCGGCCTCGAAAACATTGCTGAGGTTGATTTTGGCAGCATCAAGAGTCATACCTTGAGATTTGTGAACCGTGATAGCATAAGCCGGACGCAGCGGAATTTGGGTAATCGAAGCACGTTTAGTGTCGCCGTCGCGCAGTTCCCAGCTGACAACGTTGACTGTAATTTGGCGGCCGTTACGAAAGCGCACCACTGGCAGGTTAAATGGACCGTCGAAACCGACAACCTCGCCAATAGAGCCGTTAACAAAGCCCTGTTCGTGGTCGTTTTTCAGTGCCATGACTAGCGCGCCTTTTTTCAGTCGCAGAACTTCCGGTGCTAGACAGGAGCGTTTGATTCGTTCGTAATAATTCTCCGAGCCGGTATGGGTCATCTGGTATTCCACAAAATCGCCCGGCAGCTCGGCCATTTTTTGTTGGTTGATGTTGTCAACATCGCGGTTGGTGGTGTGGAGCTCGGTAATTTCTTTAGCGCCGTCCAGCTGGGCGCGGTGGCGGGCGGCGACTTTTTCGGCATCAGCACGAGTGATTTGGGCACGCCGGATTTTGTTGAGAATGTCGAGGAAACCGTCGTCGTCTTGGCGGTGCTGTGAATTGAGATATAACACCACCGGATTTAGTTCGCGCCAACAGCGGGCGTGATAGGCGAAGTTAGTGCTTTTGCCGATGTCTAAGCCGTCGGTCTGGTCTTGGCGGGTTACCGGCGGCAGCTGAAAAAAATCGCCGCTCAAAATCACTTGTAGGCCGCCGAACGGCCGCGTGTCGGCGCGGACCGTCTGGCAGATTTGATTGACTAGGTCTAACCGATAATCGTGTAGCATGGAGATTTCGTCGATGATCAGAATATGAGCTTTTTGAATCTGTTCGCGACGACCTTTCGGCAGTTTGTCGAAAAACCGGCGTGGCAAAGCGTCCAGCACACCCAACCCAGACCAAGCGTGAATGGTGTTGCCGCCGAGATGAGTGGCGGCGATTCCGGTGGTGGCGGTAACGGCGACTTTACGTTTGGCAGCTTTGGCGAGGTTAATAAACTCATTCAGGGTATGTGTCTTGCCCGCTCCGGCCGCGCCAGTTAAAAAGGCGTTGTGTCCAGCCAACATAATTTCCAGCGCTAATTCTTGATCCATGTATTTAGTTTAGCACAAAACGGTCAGTTAGATATTTGGTAGCGCGGTATAGATTATGACTTGTTTGTAAGCGCCGGCTAGTTCGCTGACAGTGGCGCTGGCGGCGTACCAGACAGTTAGGGATTCAGGGGTGTTGGTGCCGCCGATAGTGGTTTGGTCGGTGGCGGTGGTAAGGTTTCTGATGGTTTTGGCTTGGGACAGGGCGGGTATGGCGGCCCATGTGAAGACGCTGGAACTTGTATAAGTTTCTTGGGTTGTAACACCGGTGAAACTGTCTAGGCCGTCCACTCGCCAGCCCCATGCGGCGGTCGTGCCGCTGATAATAATCGGGTTAGTGGAGGTGTTGGTGGCGCTCAGAGTGGGAATGGTTTGACCGCCGCTGGTGCGGACTAAGTTAGTGTCGGCAGTGGTGCTGGACATTTTAATATTCATGCCGAGTTGGCCGTTGGTGGAAATCGAGGCTGCGTTAGGAGCAGACGACATTTTGGCGGGGGTAACGTCGATGCTGACATCGGGGCTGGTTAGGCTGAGATTGACGTAAACACTTTCACTAGTGATGATTTCTGGATACCGGTTATACTCCATTGGCGTATTATCATCGCGGACGGCGCGGAAGCAGTAGTTGGTGGTGGCTACGGCGCTGTGGTTGGTGAGAGAGAAGTCCCAGAGGCCGGCGGATTTGGGCGCGATGTCGGCATTTACAAAGAAGTCGGCGGCGTCGGAGACGTAGTTTTGATAGACCCATTCGTAATTTTCGGAGGCGTCAATCGGATTGACATCGGGGTCGTCCGCGAAAGCCGAGATTGCCGCGCCGCTGATGACGCTGGAGTTGGTTTTGAAACTAATGGCGGTGGCGGTGTCAACCGCTGTCCAGACGGTGGTGCTATCGGCGGCGGTGTTGGCGCAGGTGTCGACGGATTTCGGCGTGAACTCCAAAACATAGGTCGTGCCGGCAGAAATATCAAACGGACGATGGTTTTCAATCCCAAAACGCAGGCGAAAATCTTGTCCGACCACGCCGGGCTGACCGACCGGCGCCACCGTATTATCAGCGGCGCGCGGCGCGGCCGGCGTCAGCGAATCAGCGTTGTTATAAAATCGGTAGTTGCCCTGAACAGCAGGATCTTCCAAATATTCATATGCTCCCGTCAAGGTCGGCGTGTCAACGCCATTATCGGCCGTCACATCTACCAGCCCAGGCCAATGCGCCGCAGTAACGCACTGCACCGAAGTTCCGTTCGAAGCGAAGTTAGTGGTAATCACGCCAGCGCCGGTTGACTTGTCCAGACAGACCGCCGGTGTGCCGCTGGCATCAAACGTCACTACAAAATCATACGGCCGGAGCGCGCTGCCGCTGCTAGC
>JAITSF010000042.1 GCA_031287975.1 Candidatus Nomurabacteria bacterium | reverse complement strand
ACTGTTTATACGACTGATAAGGCTTTGGGGGGAAGTCCTGCACCGTTGACTAGTTTTAGGGCTTATTATGGGGCTAGGTTGACATTAGGTACTATTGCGGGGGAGTATAAGACTACTATAACTTATACTGCCATAGGGGCTGAGGTGCCTGAGCCACCACTCGAAATTCACCTTAACGGTGGAAACAACATCGGCACAGTTTACGGCGCTACCATCGACCTGAGTGATGGCACATATAGCGCTTATGGTACACCGGTTGACGCTGCTACAGGATATGACCCAGCCACCGGAACCAGTTACCAACTAGGCGATATTGACGTTAACAACAACGGATTGTCAGTTGCATATTATAATGTTAGCGATGATAGTGATGCTGGTAGTTTTGCTGATTTGTTCGCGACAAATACACCACAAGCCTTTTATGGTATCTACACATTGAAACTGGTGGATGGTCGAGAGGCTGTGGAGAGGAGAGATGTTTACAGGGCAAGTTTAGATTTGAATATGGATGGTCATACCACTATAAACGAAGTATATGGTCTCTCCAGGTTGACGAGTTGTAGTGATAGCGCTGGTGGGACACTCTATAAGGCAACACTTCTTCAACAAATAGCTCGAGATTGTCCTAATGACACAGATTGGGTATCACCATATATTAATTATTATCTTTCAAACCTAGATGATACTGGTAATTCAAAAGATTTAGTTACTTCAAGCGAGATAACGAGTGTCGCTAATTATATAGCAGAGATAGTCGCAAAACTAAAAATATATAACGATTTCTTAAATGACTATCTACAACACCGCACGCTGATAGATTTATGATAGAGATTGCTAGTAAATAAACACGTACCCGCCGGCACTGACGTTGTTGGCGTGGCCGACGCGGTTCCAGCCGGCAATGCCGTTCATGTCGGAGATGTTGATAGTGCCGTCGCTGTTGACGCTTTCGACGATACCGACGTGACCGTAGTAGCCAGAATCAGTTTGGAAAACGGCGACGGCGATTGGGGTCGAGCTGACTGTCCAGCCGGCGGCGCGGGCGCGGTTGTCCCAAGTGTTGGCATTGCCCCAGAAACTGCCGATGGGCCGGCCCAGCGACGCGCGGCGGTTGTAAGCGTACCAAGTACAATAACCATAAGAATAGCGGTTCCCCACCATGGCAGCGCTGTTGGAATAAGAAACTGAACTGCTGGGCCTGGCCGCCGCTATGGTCGGCGCGGTGTAGCCAGGGCGTTCGTTCTGTGGCAAAATGCCGTTCGGAATTACAATCATGTCGCCGGTTTTCACACTGTCAGATATATTGTTGACTGCCAACACTTCAGAAACCGCGCCTTTGTATTTATCAACCACCGAATTTAAATTGTCGCCATCTTTCATTGTATAAACCACACCATCAACTGTTGGAATAGTTAGTGTAGTCCCTACACCAAGTAAGTCGGTTATTAAGTTGTTGGCCCACTTGACAGTCTGGACACTAATACCGAATTTGCTGGCGACCGATGGCGCTGTGTCACCGTCAACCGTAACATAAGTTGTAATCGAGTTGTTGGAATCGTCAATCGACAGAATTGGTTTGGAAATTACAGTGTTGTCGTTTTGGGCCATTTCTTCCTTTGTGGCCAGCGAAATCGAGCGCTCCATGACATTGTTCGCCACCGACAAACTAGCGGTTTGCGCCGCCGCCACCGCTAAATTCGACTCCTTAACTTGGTTTATCAAAGCGTTTTGGCTAGAGCTCAGTTGCAACCCACTGCCATCACTCTGCTTAACCGGCGACTGATAATTCAGCCCGATAGTAGTGAAAATAACCAGCAAAACCGCCGAATACGTGACAGTCAAAATCCGGCGCTGCTTCCTAGTATTTAGAGCGCGCCAGTTATCGCCAATTTTATCGCTTATTCTATTCATAATAACCTTTAGGATTATAGCACAAAACTGCGGCGATTGCTATTGGCACTGTACTGAGCAGTATTGATAAACATTAGCGTGATGTTGGTCTTCGGTGGTGGCGTAGTGGATTATGCCGTCGTCGCCGGCGACGAAATAATAAAATTCGCTGGCGGTTGGGTTAAGGGTGGCTTGGAGGGTGCTGTATTTCATATTGGAAATCGGACCGGGCGGCAGACCGGCATGGATTCGGGTGTTCCAAGCCGAGGCACAATCTGGTGAATCGACCCCGCAGTAGCCCATTTTATAAGCGTATTTGAAGGTTACGTCGCTGCCCAGCGGCATGTCGATATTCAGCCGATTCCAAAACACACCGGCGATGATTTTTTGGTCTTGGTCTTCTGGGGCTTCTTTGCCGACAATCGACGACAGCGTCAGAGCTTGGTGGATTGTTAAATCTTTGGAGTTTATCAACGCCAAACTGCCGTCAGTTTCTAGGCGGTCGTAAAGGTTGTCGAAAGTCATTTCCAGCAGCGTTTCGAGGTTGTCTTGTTTGCGCATTTCGTAGGTGTCTGGGAAAATATAGCCTTCTAAGTCCAGCTCGGACGGTTTGCTGGCAAGCAGCGGGTGGTTGTAAGTTTTTGTCAAAGCCGTGTTGACTTCGGCTGACGAAAAATCATATTTTATGAACAGGTCTTTGATATCTAGCATCGTCATCTCTGGCAAAATCGTGATTTGAAAGGTTGATTTCGAGGCTGAGTTGAGGCGGTGAATAATATCGGCAGTCGACATCGACGGCGAAATTTCATGAGTGCCGGCTTCGATACGGGCCGAGCTGAGTTTAGCCAACAGCACAAAAACCAAATCGCTGCGGATTAGATCTTTGGCGGTTAAAATCGATGCCACTTGTTGAATCGAAGCCCCGACCGGCACTTCGACTTCGACAAATTCGCCATTGGAACTATCGACCGGCTGCATATTGACCGCCACCCACGCACCCAACGCCGCCGCCACCGCCAGCACTACCCCGCCGACGAATAACATGACTTGACATCGCGCCGATAATTTATGCCAAAAAGTTATTAAGCTTGATTTTGGAGGAGTTTTATCGGCCATATTTTTGCTCCAGATAGTCGCTGAGGATTAGGGCGGCGGCTTTAGAATCTACCTGCCCACGGTTTTGTTGTTTTGCGACATGTTGTAAATTTAACAACATTTCGGCTTCAATAGTTGTTAAAGATTCGTCCTGAAAAATAATCGGCAGGTTGAACACTTTTAGAGATTCTGCGAAATTTCGGACATATTTGGATTGCTGAGTCTCCTGCCCTTTGGAATTTCGCGGCAAACCGATGACGATAGCTACGGGATTTTTCTTGTCAATTAACTGCTTAAAATTCTCCGTAAACTGATCATCATTGGCTAGTGTCGCAGCCGGCACGGTAATTTTGGTTTGGCTGTCGCCAAAAGCCACACCGATGCGTTTTTCGCCCACGGCCAAAGCTACGGCTCGCTCAATTTCCGTCATCTAAAACCCGTTTTTTACAATAGTAATTTTGCCCTCGGGAGCTTTGGTTACCCAAAACGGAAAGTAGCTAACTTCGACTTTTTCGACACCAGAAATTTTCTCAATCATCTGTTTAACTTCGTTTTTCTTCATGCCGGCAGTTTCGGATTTAAGTTTTTCGTCATCGATAGCCGGACCGATTTTGGCGGTGGTAACCAGCCGCGCTGTGCCGCCGGTCGGGGTGGCTTGGAAACTTAAAACTTGGACTTGGTTATAGCCATTATCAAATACCCCAAGTCCGCTATTGTTCAACTTCCCGACCGCCGCCGCCATCAGCAGGTTGTTAACGTCGTCGTTTTTCAGCCCGAACATTGAATAAGTAATTTCAATCGAGGCTTTGGCTTTATCGGCTTTTTCACCGACCACCGGCGAGCTTGTTACAGCGCCGAAACTGATTTCGAAGCTTTCCGGAACAGCGCGCGTACTAATATCAAAGCGACCCTGCAAGTCGGTTTTCATATTGTTGTTTTCAGTGTCAGATTTTAGTTTGTCGGTAATTTTGTCGATGTCGGATTGCTGGACAACTGTGATGTTTTCTTTGCTGCCGCCAGTGATACCGCCACTGGCAACTTTAGCGTCGCCGGCGTTATAGCCGGCGATTGTGGCCGAAACACCGCTGTTAGTGTTATATTCCGCACCCATCGCTTCGGCGGTAACGCTGGCTGTGACTTCGCCATCAATCGGCGCGGACACAGTGCCGGTAACTTTCGGCACTGTTACCGCTGCGTCAAGGGTGTAGCGACTGTTGTTTATAAATACATAAGTGCCGGCCGAAATACTGACTGGATCAAGATTTTCGCTGTTGGTTATCATAACTTGCCCGCGCGCTTTTTCGCCGACTTCCTTTTTGCCGGTGGCGGTAAATTCGATCTCGGTCAGTTTCTTAACTGGGTCTAAAACAATGGCTTTAACCTTAAAACCGGCGGCATTAGTAGCGCCGTTATCTTTGGCGATAGTGATAGCTTGGTCGATTTTTTCGTCGCTGGTTTTGGCGGTAATAGTTATGGTCGCGCTAGTTGACAGCACCAGCCAAATAATCACGCCAATCAGCGCCACCAAACCAGCCGCGCCGATAATAATCCATTTTTTGAAATCGTTAAAGTTGGGAATTTTGAGGTTTTTCTTAATGTTAGGTTCATCGCTTTGAATTTTATCGTCGTCGGCGAGAGCTTTGACAGCGGCGGAAATTTCGACGTCGTCGTCGGGATTGTTTTTCTTGATAATACGCGGTGCTGATTCGCCCTCGATGATCTGGTCTTTGCTGTCGAGTTTGGGGATTTCCGCCAGTTTCGGCTCGCCGGTCAGGCTAAAGGCGGTGGGGATTTTAGCACCGGCTGCCAAAACCGCCAATGCGTTGTCAGCCGTAACAATAATTAGTTTTTTATGACTGGCGGCAGCGGTGCGGGCTAGTAGTTTCAAGTTCACGGCGCTCTGTAAAATACCGATCCTTTTCGGCGGCACTAAAGCGATAACATCGGCGACGCTGGCACGGATTTTGCCAACAACTGTTGTTAAATCGTCATCTATATCGACATAAATAGCGGCTTTTTTGGCTAGGGTTTTTGGCTTGCTGTCCATAATTATATCCTCATTATCCTATCTAATTTACTACTGTTTTCATCATCACTATTTATTGTATCATACCCGACCCTTAGAAGCCCCATGGCTGTGATAACAGTGTGGTCTGTCAGGTCGCCGGTTTTGTCCTCGATACCGCGCACATCAGTCGGTTTGATTAAATGCACGCTGGGCTGACGCGAAAACGGCAGGTCTTTCCACCAATCTTTGCCGCTTAGACCTTTAATAACATTGCCAAGGCTCGAGCCGCCGCCGCACATCAAAATCCGGTTCGGCAAGTGGTCGATAGCATCAAACTCGCTCAGTGCTAGCTCCACGCCGCTCAACCAAACATCGAGGGTTTTGGCAATAGCGACTTCGACTTTTTGTTTGACGGCCGGTTTAATTTTGGGGTTATCGAGGTTGATTTTGAGCTTTTCGGCGGCTTCGTATGATACATTCAGCTCGTGCTCAATAGTGCGCGTAAAACTCCGCCCCGCCACACCGAACATTTTCGTGCCTTCGACACCACCATCGTTAACCACCGCCACATCGGTGGTGCCGCCGCCGATATCGCACAAAATCGCCGTGAAATTAGAGTTGCTGTCGTCGCCCAACACCGCCCGCGCCACCGCAAACGGCTCAGCCGCCACCGCTAACAAATCAAGGTCGAGCTCGGCCGCAATCCGCTCCAGCGCCCCGATATGCACCATCGGCGCAAAAGCTGTGTAGATCTGAATCGCCACCTCGCGGCCCTGAAAACCAATCGGGTTGGTGACTTTATAACCATCAATGTGAATGCTGACAATAGCCGAATTAACCAATTTGACTTCGACATCCGAATTGCCGGTTTCAATAGCGATTTGTTTTTGAGCGCGCCGGCTGGCCCGTTCCTGAACCTTGCGGATAATCAGCTCCATTTCGACTTCGTCGAGATTTTTGTCAGCTTGCGGACGCTTGTAACGAATCGTGCTGGTGATACCCTTGACAAA
>JAITSF010000040.1 GCA_031287975.1 Candidatus Nomurabacteria bacterium | reverse complement strand
GCGCCGCTTGGTGCGTCGCGCCATTCTAAAAGCCGCTGATTTGGGCGTGGGGGACAGCTTTTTGGGCCAGTTAGTTCCCAAAATTGTCGAAATCTACAGAGAAAGCTACCCAGAGCTAGCATCAGTTAGTTCCAAAATCGCCCAAATTTTAACCAGCGAAGAAACCGCTTTTCGAAAAACCCTGGACCGCGGCGTGAGACAGTTCGACCGCTTAGTCGGGCAGAAAAACTACGATCAACTTGATGACCCCGAGCTAGTCCAAAACCGCCATACCATGACCGGCGCCGAACTGTTTAAACTCCAAGACACCTACGGTTTCCCGCTGGAACTGTCAATCGAAGAAGCCGAACGGCGCGGCATTAAGCTGTCGGATAACTGGCAGACAGAGTTTGATAAATCGCTCTCTCAACAGCGCCAAGCCAGCCAAACCGCCAGCAAAGGCGAGTTCAAGGGTGGGCTGTCTGGCGATTCACTAATTCACACCAAATACCCCACCGCCACCCATATGTTAGGTGCCGCCCTGCGTCAAGTTCTCGGGACCGAAGCCAACCAACGCGGCTCCAATATCAACACCGAACGGCTGCGGTTGGATTTTGCCCATCCCGAAAAACTAACACCCGAACAACTGCAAGTTGTCGAAGACCTTGTCAACCAAAAAATCGCCGAAGATTTGCCAGTCGATTTTGCCGAATATGACACCGACTACGCCTTCGACACCCTCCACGCCGTCGGCGAATTCCGTGACAAATACGACGCTAAAGTCATCGTCTACACCATCGGTTACCCCGAGGCGCCGTTTTCGGTTGACATCTGTGGCGGTCCACACGTCAAGCGAACCGGTCAACTCGGAGAAGACGGCAAAAAATTCAAAATTACCAAACAAGAGTCCTCCAGCGCCGGTGTCCGTCGCATCAAAGCGATTTTAGAGTAGGGTATTGACTTTTTATTTAGCTTGTGCTATAATGGTAGTGATAACCAGTAATTGGTTATGGTACGTTTAGAATTTTACCAGATATACCTTTGGTTTTGCCCATAAAACTGGCTGTTTTTAAAGCAGCTAGTTAGTGGGCAAATACCTGCCCGAAATGTAAAAAAAAACGGACGAAAGGTGCATCATGCTGGCTATAGTGTATTTGTCGGTTTTGTCGGTTTTGACCGTCATAAGTGCCGCACTGGCGTATAAGTTTGGTAGGAATGCCAAATATATCGCTGTGCAAACAGGGCGCCGCCGAGTTAGGGTCATGACTTGCTACAAGGTTTGGCACGTGGTGTGCATTGTAGTGTACAGCGCATGCGTGGCATATCTGACCCTGTTAATGATTAAAGAGTTTAGTTTCGAATGGGCGGCTACAATACCGTCCAACAAGTCTCTTGGCGATTTAATCGTCAGGACACTGATTGCGTCATCTGTTATGTTCGCCGGAGGGTTTTTTGTCAGCTGCTGTTTTTCGGCTGGCAACAAAAAGACTCAAGAACACGACATGCGGCAAGGTATCAAGCCCGTTGTTCTCGATGATTTTCGGTTGAGGACGGCGATGTTTGTTTTTTTGAGCCCGAATATAAAGAAAGCAATTTGGGCGGCTCGCTACCATTGGTAAAATTCACTTCCCCTGTTTGACTTTAGTCGGACGGGGGATTTTACCGTTTAGCACTCTTGACGACCGAGTGCTAGTTTTGATATAATGAACTTATGGCAGAAAAAAGAGATTATTACGAGGCGCTGGGTGTTGGCAAAAGCGCTTCGGACGACGAAATTAAAAAGGCTTTTCGAAAGCTGGCTGTTAAATACCACCCAGACAAAGAGGGTGGCGACGAGTCGAAATTTAAGGAAATTAACGAAGCTTATGAGGTCTTAAAAGACAAGCAAAAGCGTCAGCGCTACGACCAGTTTGGTCATGCTGGCGTGGGCGGCGCGGCTGGCGGTGCGAGCGGCGGGAATCCGTTTGGCGGTTTTGGTAGCGGCGCGCAGAATGTTCATTTTGACTTTGGCGGCGGCGATTTTGGCGACTTAGGCGATATTTTGGGCGGTATGTTTGGTTTTGGCAGCGGTCGGCGCAGCCAAGCTGGCAATCGCGGGCGCGATGTTGAAACCAGTATTACGCTGAGTTTTGAGGACGCGATTTTTGGTGTTGAGCAAAAAATCGCTATTTCGACTGACACTAAATGCGACCGTTGCCGTGGCAGCGGCGCTGAGCCGAATTTTGGTATGAAAACTTGTCCGACTTGTCATGGCAGCGGACAGGAAGTTAAAGTTGTCAATACCCTGTTCGGCGCGATCCAACAAGCCGCTACTTGCCATACCTGTCGCGGCAGCGGCAAAGTGCCGGAAAGAGAATGCACCAAGTGTGGCGGTAAGGGCGTTGTCCGCCAGCGTCAGGAAATTAAAGTCAAAATTCCGGCTGGTGTCGACGAAGGCTCGGCGATTCGCCTGAGCGGGCGCGGCGAAGCGGTGCAAGGTGGCGCGGCGGGCGATTTGTATGTCTTAATCCATGTTAAACCGCACAAAAAATTCACCCGCGAGGGCGACTTAATCCTGAGCGAAGAGTCGGTTTCGATGATTCAAGCGGCGCTGGGTACGGAGCTAGACGTCGATACTGTTGATGGTGCGGTAACTATGAAAATTCCGGCTGGCACGCAGTCCGGCACTGATTTTAAACTGTCCGGACACGGTGTGCCACACCTGAAATCGAACACCCGCGGACCACAGATTGTTACTATTAAAGTCGAAACTCCGACCAACCTAACCCGCCGCCAGAAAGAACTTCTGCAAGAATTCGCCAGCGGTCGAAAGTATAGTTTTTTCAATTGAACGTGATATAATTCAGTTATGAGTTTAGATTTGAAGCCGTACAAAGGCACGCGCGATATTTATCCGGAAGACATGCGGTTGCGCCGGTATATTTTTGATACTTGGCGGTCGGCGGTGGAGGCTTGTGGTTACGAGGCATACGACGCGGCGATTTTAGAGCCGCTGGAGCTGTACGCTGCCAAGACTGGCGAGGAGATTGTCAGTCAGCAGACATATACTTTTACCGACAGAGGCGACCGGCAGGTGGCGATTCGTCCAGAGATGACACCGAGCATTGCGCGTATGGTGGCGGCGCGGCGGCAGGAGCTGGCGTATCCGGCGCGGCTGTATTCGATTGCTAATTTTATGCGCTACGAAAAACCGCAACGCGGCCGCGAGCGCGAGTTTTGGCAGCTTAACGCCGATATTTTTGGGGCGGAGTCGATCGAGGCTGATGTGGAGATTATCGCTCTGGCGGCGGCGATTTTGGAGCGGTTTGGGGCAAGACCCAATATGTACACGATTAAAATTAACGACCGCCGGCTTATTGATTTTATTATGAGCCAGTATTTGAGTCTGGACGCAGCGTCGGCGTTGAAGTTGATAAAGTTATTGGACAAAAAATCAAAGATTCCGCCGGCTGATTTTGAGGCAGCTGTGGCTGAAATTGTCGGCAACGACAACTTGTCGAAAGTTCAGGATTTGTTGAAAGTTGAGTCAGTTAGTAAGTTGCCAAAGGCAGTTTTGAACTCTGGTAAATCTGACGATATAAAGTCAGTTTGTAACAAATTGGCGGCGCTTGGGGTGGCGGCGGAGTTTGATATTAGTTTAATGCGTGGCTTTGATTATTACACCGGGATTGTGTTTGAAGTTTTTGATAATAACCCCGACAACAACCGTTCGATGTTTGGTGGCGGGCGCTATGACGGTTTGGTCGGGCTGTTTGGAGTTGAGGATTTGCCAGTGGTGGGGTTTGCGCCGGGCGAAACCACGACAATTGAGTTTTTGAAAGCTTGGGATTTGCTGCCAGATCTAGCGCCGGCGACGGATTTGGTTTTGGTGCAGCTGGTAGATGGCGCTGAGCAAGTAGCGGCCGAGTTGCGGCAAGCTGGGCTAAACGTGGCGGTGGATTTTACGGGGCGAAAGTTAGATAAAGTTATTAAATCGGTCGATAAAAATAATCTGAAATGGATTTTGTTTGTGGGCGATGACGAGCTAAAGAGCGGTGTTTTTAAGCTGAAGAATTTGCGTACCGGCAAGGAATTTACTGCCGAAATTTCGCAAATCGCCGAGATTGTGCTAGAATCATAATATTATGAAATACACCAGAAAAAACCCTACCAAAGACCAAATCGAGCTAGTCGTCAGTTTCGATAAAGCCGATGTCGAGCCGGTCTATAACAAAGTTGTCGAGAATAAGAGTAAGGATCTGAAAGTGTCCGGTTTTCGCAAAGGTAAAGTGCCGCTGGAAGTCGCTAAAAAGTATCTTAACGACACCGCTCTTGGCGACGAAATTATCGGGCAGTTGATTAACCAAGCTATTGTCGAGATTATTGTCAAAGAGCAAATTCAGCCGCTGGATCGACCGAACGCCAGCGTTACCAAATTTGTCCCGTTCGAGTCGCTGGAAGCAAAGGTCGAGATTTCGATAATTCCGCCGATTAAACTGGGCGGCTATATGGACTTGAAAGCTAAAAAGCCGGAAGTCAAAGTTTCTAATGAAGACGTCGACAAGCTGCTGGAAAATTTGCGCCGCCAAGCCGCCGACAAAAAGGAAGTAACGCGCGCTGCTCGCGCCGGCGACGAAGTTGTGATTGACTTTACCGGCAAGAAAGACGGTCAAGAATTCGAGGG
>JAITSF010000063.1 GCA_031287975.1 Candidatus Nomurabacteria bacterium | reverse complement strand
AATTAGCTTAAAAACTTGTTTGTCCTTCATTTTCCCTCCTGTTTGTTTAATTTTAGCATAACACCGCACGATTACCAAACCAGCCTAAATAAAAGAGCCAAGGGATGCCCAAATCGCTTTCAACTGTATTACAACATATTCGACAACAAAAATGCAGCCCACCCAAGTTTGCCTAGTACGTTATGGATTGCAGAGGCAGTTCTTGTAAAATACTATTAATGTAATATAATGAGCATATGATAAAAGCAGCGATTTTTGACATGGATGGGTTGTTGATTGACAGCGAGCCGGTTTGGGAACGGGTGGAGTTGGCGGCTTTTAATAAGGTTGGTTTGCCACTAACTAAGGCGCTGCACGACCAAATGCGGGGAATGTCGCTGAATGATATAGTCGATATGTTACTGGCGAAGCATCCTAATACGCTGATTTTTGATAAGTCTAAGTTTATCGCGGAGGTTCAACATCAAGTCAATGCGGCTTTGGCTGATCAAGTGGAGCTGTTGCCGGGCGCGATGGAGACAATCAACACTTGTCGATCGGTTGGGTTGTTGACCGCTATCGCTTCATCCTCGCCAGGGATGATTATAAGAACCGTTACCGACAAGTTCGATTTAGCGACCAAGATGAACTCTATTCATTCCGGCTATAATGAAAAGGTCAGCAAGCCTAATCCGGCAATTTTCCTCAGTACCGCCCGCCAACTGGGTGTCCAACCAAGCGATTGTTTAGTGTTCGAAGATGCCATCGCTGGTGTTCAAGCCGCTAAAGCCGCCGGTATGATCTGTGTCGCTGTTCCCGATCCGACAATGTTCGACTACGCGGAATATGACATCGCTGATTTTAAACTGCACTCTCTAACAGAATTCTCAGCCCTAAAAAACCGCTTGCATTTATATCATATTTGATATATATTGCTAAAAGTATGAGCGAAAATTTTAAGGTCAAAATTGGCCGGATGATACAGGATCAGCGCTTAAACCGACAGATGACGCAGAGTCAGTTGGCGGCTAAAGTCGGGACTTCGCAAAGTGCTATTAACCGTATCGAAAAAGGCCGCCAAAATATATCACTAGAGATGTTAGCGCGGATTTCTGAGGTTTTAGACAGCGACATTATTTCGCTGAATAGTTCGCGGAAAATCAGCTATGTTATTCGCGGCGGGCGGCCGCTGTCTGGGACGATTGATGTCAAAACCAGTAAAAACGCCGCCGTGGCGTTGTTGTGTGCCAGCCTGCTTAACAGCGGCAAGACAACGCTGCGCCGATTGGCTAAAATCGAGGAAGTCAACCGGATTATTGAGGTGCTAAATTCTATCGGTGTGGCGACGAAATGGCTGGGCAATGATCTCGAGGTTAATCCGCCCAAGCGCCTGAAACTGGAAAACATCGACTTCGCGGCGGCGAAACGCACGCGCTCGATTATTATGTTTTTGGGGCCGCTGTTGAGCCGCTATCACGATTTCAAGATTCCGTTCGCCGGCGGTTGTAATCTCGGCAAGCGCACGGTCGAGCCGCATCTACAGGGGTTAGAACCGTTTGGTTTGAGTGTCGACGCGGTCTGCGATGTTGATTATTATCATGTTCACTCGACACCACAAAGCCCGACTGAGCCGATTGTGCTGACCGAGCGCGGCAACACCACCACTGAAAATGTCATCATGGCGGCGGCGCTGACCGAAACCACCACTGTTATCAAAAACGCTTCAAACGATTATATGGTGCTGGATTTGTGTCATTACCTGACGCTGCTGGGTGTTAAAATCGACGGTGTCGGCACTAACACCTTGACAATTACTGGGCTAAAAAGTATCAACAAAAGCGTTGTTTTTACGCCCAGCGAAGACCCGATTGAAGCGATTAGCCTGATTGCCGCTGGGATTATGACCAACAGCGAAATTACAATTAGCGGTGTGCCGATCGATTTTATTGATATTGAACTGGCTATTTTGCGCTCGATGGGTTTGAAATACCGCTTAAGCAAAGTTTATAAATCGCGTAATAATTTCACTAACTTAGTCGATTTGTCGCTGTTGGAATCGTCACTAACTGCCCCGAAAGATAAACTCACAACATTTCCATCGTCTGTCAATATGGACAATTTACCGTTTCTTGCTCTCATAGCGGCTAAGGCAGAGGGTCGGACTCTGGTGCATGATTGGCCATATGAAAACCGCGCAATTTACCTAACAGAGCTGACAAAATTAGGCGCTGAAGTCGAACTACTCGACCCGCACCGTGTCTGGATTACCGGCCCGACCCGCTGGAAAGCCGCTGATATGGTGGCACCACCAGCCCTGCGACCATCAGTCGTAATTTTGTTAGCAATGTTAGCAGCATCGGGCGAGTCCATCCTCCGCGACGTTTACAACATTCAACGCGGCTACCAAGACCTGCCCCAACGCCTCAACGCGCTGGGCGCTGATATCCAAACTATTTAGCTAAACGTCAGTCTTGCTTTTATATAATGATATGTTACAATATACCAATGATAAAGAATCAACCAGAGACTAACCCTACAGATTTCAGCCCGACCGGCGAGGATTTGAGCGAAAACGAAGCTTTGCGCTGTGTGGCGTTAGGAATCGGTCAGCATCTGGCGGAAACGAAAAACAATATCAACCAGCTCGATGCCCTAATTAGTTATTCCCAAACTAAAATTTACGAAGACGACCGGCGGATTAAGTGGCGGCCCGGTGTAGTGTTTGATATTGACAGCAAACATCGCGCCAATCACCACGTCGGCTTTCATGTGGTGGTTGTGCCAGAAGCGACCTATGTGTTTAGTGATTATGTGTTCCAGCCACGTTTTGGCGATAACAAAAATGCCAGACATGCTACTATCGACGAACTTGACAAGCTAGTACGGGTCAAAGGTATACTTTCGGCTTGCGGGAGAGTACCTAGTAAGCAGCAAATCGAGATTGATATGAACAATAATCAGCCGCGCTGGATTGAAAAATCAGAGAATCCGGTGGTAATGATGATTGACGACTCGTTGAAATTATTGCCGATTGATCCCGAAAAAATGGCTGCGCCGATTACTCAGATCGGGCCGATCGAGGAGGATGATGTTTTTAACGGTATCAAGTCAGTTAGTAAACTGGTCGAGGTGTTCCATGGCAGGATTGGCAAACAGGTTATCAACGAAGCAGTTCGCGAGCTAGCGACCGAAGGTTTGATTTGCCATACTAATCCGACGACAGGGGTAAGACGTAACTCATATCAATTAAACGCCAACCAACAGCGGTTAGTTATCGAGCGAGCTTTGGAAATCACTGAACGCCGAGCCAAAAACAAAACCCCCAAGAAGCCAACCGCTAGCAATGATGCTGTCCTAGAAATTGAACATTAAGCTGTTATTCCAGCGACTTTAATGATACAAATATTGACATTTTTGTAAAATTTGGTATAATAAGAAGATATAGGTTTGGTAATTTGATTAGGTTCCGCTTTTTTGACGGATTTCGGCGATTAGGTCGCGCAGCTCGGCGGCTTGTTCGAATTGGAGGTTGGCGGCAGCTAATTCCATTTGAGCGGTCAGGTCGTCGGTCAGCGCAGCGTAATCTTCACGCGGGATTTTGTTTAGGTCGATTTTCGGCTTTTTCGAGTCTTTCGGGATAATCGCTCGCAAGCCTTCGTCGATATTTTTGGCAATTGAGGTCGGCGTGATGTGGTGTTTTTTATTATATTCAGCCTGAATTTGGCGACGACGATTAGTTTCGTCAATAGCTCGGCGCATCGAACCGGTCATGTTATCAGCATACATTATCACCATGCCGTCAATATGGCGAGCCGCCCGCCCAATAGTCTGGGTTAAGGATTGCTCACTCCTTAGGAAACCTTCCTTGTCGGCATCAATAATCGCCACCAAACTAACTTCCGGCAGATCCAGCCCTTCGCGCAACAGGTTAATCCCGACCAACACATCATAAACACCAGTTCGCAAATCTTTCAGGATATCGCCGCGCTCTAAAGTGTCGATATCGCTGTGGATATAAGCTGTCTTTATGTCCTTTTCCTCGAGGTAACCTGTCAAATCTTCGGCCATGCGTTTGGTCAATGTGGTTACTAAAACCCGCTGATTTTTGGCAGTGCGGGCTTGAATCTCTTTAATCAAATCGTCGACTTGATGCGCGCTGGGGCGAACTTCGACGCGCGGATCGAGCAAACCGGTCGGGCGAATAATTTGTTCGATCGGTCGTCCGGAATGCGCCAGTTCGTAGTCGCCAGGTGTGGCTGAAACGTAAATCGCCTGGTTAATATGCTGCTCAAATTCAGCGAAAGTCAGGGGGCGATTGTCCAGCGCGCTGGGCAATCGAAAACCATATTCGATCAAAGTTTCTTTGCGGGCGCGGTCGCCGTTGTACATGCCGCGCAGCTGCGGCAGCGTCATGTGCGATTCGTCGATAAACATCAAAAAATCGTCCGGAAAATAGTCCAGCAGTGTGGCTGGCTGTTGTCCGGCGGCGCGGTCGGTCAGATAGCGACTGTAGTTTTCGATACCTTTAACAAAACCGGTTTGCTCCAACATCTCGAGGTCAAATTCCACTCGCTGAGTCAGCCGCTGGGCCGCTAAATGATTATTTTGCTCTTCAAAAAACTCCAGCCGGCTAAGATACTCATGTTTGATTTGCTGGATAGCGGCTTTAACACGCGCTTCCGGCGTTACGTAGTGCGATGTCGGGAACAATTTCATTGTCATCTCTCGCCCGACAATTTCGCCGGTCAGCGGGTTGATTTTGGTAATTCGCTCGATTTCGTCGCCGAACAGCTCGATCCGCACCGCCAGTTCCGAACCGCTGGGAAAAACATCAATCGTGTCGCCACGCACCCGAAAAGTGCCACGCCGAAAATCCATGTCGTTGCGTTTGTATTGAATGTCATTGAGATGACGGATTAGTTTAGCTTGGTTATATTTCTTGCCGGTTTCGAGATTAACCGACATTTCGGCGTAATTACTGGGGCTGCCGATGCCATAAATACAACTGACCGACGCCACGATAATCGTATCGGTCCGCGTCAACAGCGCCGAAGTCGCGGCGTGGCGCAGGCGGTCGATTTCGTCGTTGATTTTGGAATCTTTTTCGATATAAACGTCGCTGCTGGCGATATAAGCTTCGGGTTGGTAATAGTCGAAATAGCTCACGAAATAATGAACTTGGTTATTTGGGAAAAAGTTCTTAAACTCGCTGAAAAGTTGCGCCGCCAAAGTCTTGTTATGCGCCAAAACCAGCGTCGGCTTTTGGGTTTTAGCGATAACATTAGCCATCGTAAAAGTCTTGCCGCTGCCAGTCACACCCAGCAGAGTTTGCTCACGTTTTCCTTTTCCCAACCCGCTAATCAAGCTCTCAATCGCCGCCGGCTGATCGCCAGTGGGTTGGAATTTAGTGTGGAGTTGAAATGGTTGGCTCATCGTTTTATTTTAGCATATTTGGCTTGGATTTTTAAAAACTTATGCTAAAATAAGCTTAGATAACATAAGGAGTTTATGATGAGTAGTAAAAAAATCACTCTGCGCCGACCCAGCTCGGTGGTAGTGGAATATATTAAAAACGCTTGGTGGGCGCTGCTGTTGTCGGCGCTGTTGCTGGTAGCTATCGGACTGTACGCGCTGGTTCTTCCCGGCGCTACAATCAATTTTTTCGCCGCGTTGTTCGGAATTGTGCTAGTAGCGGCTGGGGCTTATAGTTTTATTAAATCGCTGCTGCGCCGCCATCGCTCAGCATCGTTTGGGTTGGTTATCGGTGTTATAACTTTTATCATCGGTATTTACATTTTGCTCTATCCAGTGATTTTTGTGGAATTTTTGGTATTTATCTTCGCTATAATTTTACTGGTTAAATCCATCTTCGCCCTGCAGTTGTCATCTACCGCCACTGGTCCGTCCAGCGCTTGGCTGATAGTTTCGGGAGTTCTGGGTGTAGTGGCCGCGACTTTCCTGTTTGTGTCGCCCGCCATCGGCAGCCTAGCTATTCTCTATGTCTTAGGTGCCTGTGCCGTCCTGCTCGGCGCACTCATCATCGCCGACTTAATCAGTTTGCGTCGTAAT
>JAITSF010000060.1 GCA_031287975.1 Candidatus Nomurabacteria bacterium | reverse complement strand
CGGCGCGTACATTTTGTGCGCCGAAAAACAAATCGCGTCAACTTCGGTTTTCTCTAGTAAATCGCTGTTGGTTGTCATAGCTTGAGCGGCGTCGATAATAATATAACCGCCTTGTTTGTGAATTTTCCGCGTCAGCTCGCGAATGTTTTCCAGCCGCCGACCGTCGATATTCGAAGCGCAGTTGACCACCACCAAGGCTTTAGTAAAATCATGTTCGATATCAATCGAGCCGTCGTCGCGACGCTCGATAACCTCGCGCGGCACGCCGTAATTCTTCGCAAAGCTAATCGTCGCTAAAAACGGCGAATTATGCTCGATATCGCTGGTAACAACTTTTTCCACCACACCGCGCGCCAGCTGACTCAAAATCAAATTGATACCATAAGTCGTGTTCAGCGTAAAACTAACAAAATAATCTTTGGGTTTAAGCTGTAAATAATCCAAAACCAGCCGCCGCGTCCGCTCAACCTGCTCGTCAACTTTGATCCCCCAAGCGTATTTAACTCGCTCGCCGCAAGTGCCGTAAGTTGTATAATATTCATTCAAAGCCTCGATAACCGGTCGCGGACGCAAACTCTGACAAGCGGAATCTAGATAAATGTTTCGCTCCCCTAAGTAGTCGAAATCCGCTCGCAAATTTTTCATAATACCTCCAGTTAGTATAAACAGTATAACATTATATTTTCACTTCACCAAGTTTTTCGGCGCGGATTTCCACAGCCGCCGTTGTGCCGCTGTTGTCCAACGCGTAAATCGTCAGGTCTTGGCTGGGATTCGGGTTTGGCTGGCTGTTTTTAATAACTTCTGTCGCCCGATAAGCCAGCCGCGCGCCGTTCAAATCAACATAAATCCGCATATCCGGCGTGGCGCGGCTCGACAGCGCCAACGGCGACAAAAACTTGGTGTCAAACGGTGTTACACCCAAACTATGCCACGCGCCAGACAAAATAATCCGACCGTTTTTCTCGGTCAGCTGAATCTTGCCTTCGGCTTTCTTTGGCACAATCTCGCGCTCGATTTCCAACACCGGAATCCGCAATATATCGCCCACCACCGGCTGATTTTTAACAATATTCTCAATCGCCGCATGATTATTCGAAACCATATAAAAAATATCCGGCGCGAACCAATTCACCGTCATATAAAGCCCAAACAAAACCAACAACCCCGACAAAACCACCACAGTCAGCCGCGAAAACAACCCTCTCGTGTCCTTGACGCCTTTATCAATATCATAGTGCATACCACTATTCTACCACATCGAAAAATACCCCCGACACATGGCGTGTCTGGGGTAATGCGCTAACAAGCTTACTATGGTTTGGTGGGGGCTGTTTGCCCCCACCAACATCAACCTTCGATGTCAAGTTCGTAACAGATCTTCCTTTCTGCAAGATCTTTTATGGCTCGAAGCCTTCTCAGCTCGGGGTTAAATTCCCCAAGACCGAACTCTTCGAAGCCTTTTTCGGTCCAGTCTGAGGGGGGAAGGTTCTCCCGACCAATCTTATCATAGATAAGATCGATTCCCTCTTCGGCCGCCAGACACCTGGCGACCGCCTTTTTGGCTTCATCTCTTGATAAATACGCCCTAACTGGAACTTCGTGATAGCTCCAGTCGCACGTAAATCCGGTCCCATAACCGGTAAGATAGACCTTCATATTTCCTCCTGACATGGTTGATTGAACGTACTCGACAACCATTTTGGTCATCGCACAAGCATTATATCAAACTTTTTATAAAATGTCAATAGTAATTATGCTTAATATTGGTTTTAACAATAATTTCCAATTTTCTGCTCTTGGGGTGGCTAATCGGACTTGAACCGACGACCTGCGGGACCACAACCCGCCGCTCTAACCAACTGAGCTATAGCCACCATAACGGACATTTTAGCATATTTTGGGAAATTCTTTAAGACTGGTGGGATTTTCAGCTAATTTTCAGTTGGCTGTGTTACAATTGCAAGATGAAGGTGTTGTTGGTCGAGGACGAGCCAAAGATTGCCGCCGCTATCGCGCGCGGTTTGAAACAAGAAAAATACGTAGTGGAAATCTGTCATAGCGGCGCGGACGGTTTGGGCGCGGCGCTGGGCGGCGAGTACGATGTGATGATTCTCGATCGCATGCTACCGGGTGTCGAAGGCGTGGAAATCTGCCGACAAGCGCGAGCGGCGGGTGTTAAAACGCCGATTTTGATTCTGACCGCCAAAAGCCAAATTCGCGACCGCGTGGCTGGGCTGAACGCCGGCGCTGATGATTATTTGATTAAACCGTTTAGTTTCGAGGAGCTGCTGGCGCGGATTCGAGCGCTGTTGCGCCGTCCGGACGATTTATCCAGCGACAAACTGCAAATCGCCGATTTAACACTCGACACCGTTAAACACGAAGCGCGGCGCGGTCGTCAGCGACTCGACTTAACCGCCACCGAGTTTCGGTTACTGGAATATATGCTGCGCCACGCCGGTCAGGCGCTAACCAAAGACAAAATTATCAACCACGTCTGGGATTTCGACGCCGATGTCTTACCTAACACTGTCGAAGCCTACATCGGCTCGCTGCGTCGCAAAGTCGACAAGCCGTTCGCTGGTCGCAATTTAATCAAAACCCTACGCGGGTTCGGGTACAGCCTTGACGCCGGTAATTAACAAAGCTATCTTGAAACTGTCGGCAATTTTGACAGCGGTTTTGATGTTGACGTCGATTGGTTTTAGCGTGGCGGTGTATAACTTGGCGGTCGGCGAAGTCGAGCGCCCAGCGCCGACCGAAATCAATCGCCGTCCGGACTTCGAGATTATTTTCCGCAATCGCAACCGCGAAATCCGCGCTAATTTGTTGATAAAACATGTCGTTGCTAACTTGATAGTGTTGGTATTTGGCGCCGTCGGTAGTTATTTTTTGGCGCGCTGGGTTTTAAAACCGGTGGCGGCTAATATGGAAGCCCAAGCTCGCTTTGTCAGCGACGCCAGCCACGAACTGCGCACACCGCTGACTGTGATGGCGATGGAAAACGAAACTTTGCTACATAGCGGCGCAACGCGACGAGCAGATTTGTTAAAACAAATCGAAAGTAATCTCGAAGAAGTCGGCAAACTGCGGGCGCTGACTGATAATTTGCTAAAACTCAGTCTTGATGAAAAGCTGGAGATCAGCAATTTAGATCTAGCCGAAGTCGCCGATGCCGCCTGCCGAGAAATTTCAAAATCTGCCGCCGCGCGGAAAATCGTCGTCAAAAACCAAGTTAAAAGCTCCGAAATCTCCGCCAACCGCGCAGCACTAGTCGAAATCCTAGTAATCCTGCTCGACAACGCCATCAAATACAGCCCCGCCGGCTCGGTAGTCGTCCTCAGCTACCATTCCGGCGAAATATCCGTGCGCGACAGCG
>JAITSF010000037.1 GCA_031287975.1 Candidatus Nomurabacteria bacterium | reverse complement strand
GAGGTTATGGTAAGGGAGATTACTTGGGAGACGGAGAGGGAGAGGTTGGTGGTGGGGGTTTGGGCTTGAGTGGAAATGGGCGCCGAGGAAGATAGCAGTATGCCGACTGTCAATATCATTGCGAGCGTTAATTTCTTTAATATTTTATACATTTATCCCCCTTATTATTTACTTGAAACTTGTATAAGTTTCTATTGCCCCATCAGCTGTCAAAAAGGACAGCCACTTGGCTGTCTAAAACCTCAAAAACAGATTTGCAAAAACCCATTCTTTTTGTGGCTGCCCATTATTGAGTTCCTGCCACAAAAAGCCCTGCTTTCAAGATTTTAGACAACATAATTATATCACTTATTCTTTGTTTGCAATAGGTTTTCTCGACTTTTTGATAAAATCAGCACACGCGGGGTTTTGCATTTGTTTTACTCGGTGGGTTTTTTGTCGCGGGAGCGCTTTTTTTTGGACGGACCGGCGGAGATTTTGATTTCAGCTGAGGGTTTGTCGTTCAGGCTGGGGATGACTAGTTTTTGCGAGCCGGTGGCACCGGAGGGCGAGGTTTTGAGCATAACCTTCGGGTCGATACCGATCGATTGGGCGGCTTGGACACGCGGGTCGCGCGGGTTGGGGGTGCCTTTGGGCAAGGCAGCTGGCGACGGCATCATACTTTGGCCGATTTCGGCTTCGACTTCGGCGTAGGGGCGGGCGTAGTTAGCGCGCGAATTGGCAACAATGGCATCAAAGTTAGTCTCCAACTGCGGCGGTGGCAGGCCGAGCGTGGTGGCGGAAAACGGCTGGGTTTTTTCGCCTTTGATAACCATGTTAATAATAAAATGCCGGTTGTTCATATTCAACAAATCAGTCGGCTCGAACTGCGGTTCAAACTGTTTAGCCAACAGTGGCGAGTCTTCGGCCGAAACGCGCATTGAAATCATGGTGCCGACATTGCCAAAAACCGCGTCGCGCACTGTGTCTTCCATTTGTGAAACATACTGATTAGCCACAGTCAAATTCAGCCCATATTTGCGGGCCTCGCTCAAAATCACCGCAAACGAATCAGTCGCGAAGTTCTGAAACTCGTCAACGTAGAGATAAAACGGCTTGCGGTCTTCGACCCGCGGAATATCGGAGCGGCTCATCGCCGCCAATTGGATCTTGGTAACGATAAACGAACCCAAAATCGCCGCGTTGTCCTCGCCGATCAGCCCCTTGCTGAGGTTGACAACCAGAATCTTGCCGTCGTCCATAATCTTGCGGATGTTAAAAGTGCTTTTGGGCTGTCCAATAATATTGCGGATTATCGGGTTAGCCACAAATGCCCCGACTTTGTTCAAAATCGGCGGCACAGCTTCCGCCACATAGCGGTCGGTCCAGCCGGCGAACTCGACTTGCCAGAAATTTCGCACCACTGTATCTGTTACATTGCTGAGGATTTTTTCGCGGAATTTTTTGTCGGTTAGCATTTTAGTGATATCGAGCAGTGTCGTTCCCGGATTTTCCAGCAGCGCCAGTAATGTGTAGCGCAAAATATATTCCAGACGCGGCCCCCAAGAATTGTCAAACATCCGCTTCAGGACACCAATAATTTCGCTGGAAGTGTTATTGCGTTGGCTGGCATCATAAATTTCCATTGGGTTAAAACCCAGCGGAAAAGCGGTGTCGGCCGGATTAAAATAAACCACGTCCTTAACCCGATGCTCAGGAATAAAGCGCAAGTTGTTGATAGCGTAATCGCCATGTGGGTCGATAATAGCATAGCCTTGGTTGTGAAAAACATCACTCAGCGCCATCAGCTCCAAAAAGCCGGACTTGCCGGTGCCGGTCTGACCGATGATGTAAACATGCCGCGAGCGGTCGCTGCGATACATGCCGAACTGTTGGTGAATACCGTGAAAATCGGTCAGTCCAAAAGCGCTAATCCCGGCATCGTGTTCCGGATCGCCGGTCAAAATCGGCAGTTGGGTCGGCGGCTCGGCTTTTTTGGTGTTGGCCCAGACAATATTGGGCGTTTCAACATTGGTGTGCGGCAAGTGGTAAATACTAGCCAACTCCTCGATATTAAGGATAAACCCGCCGTCAATAAACTGCCGAGTAATATATTTGTTCAACTCCTCGCGGCCAAAATCAATCTTGCCCTTCAAGCGAAAGCCGTTCAAATTAGTCGAATTAAACTGCTTAAAGGCTCCGACAATCGACTGCATTTGAATCCGTGCCATTTCTTGACTGTTGCCGAGATAGGCCATGCGAATCTTGACGTTGTAGCCGAGTTTCTGCGATTTTTTCTCGGCTTCCGCGACAGTGGTTTTTTCGCGTTCGCTCAGCTCAACACTAGATTTGTCGGTCGAACTAGGCGGCTCCCATAAAGCTTTGAAAATCTCCAAAAACCACACCAACCCACTCAAATCGACACTGACTTTAACGCCAGATTTGATTTTTTTAATATATTTGGCGGCTTGTTTATGCCAAGAATCTGGTATTGGTCGCGTCAAAACCTGCACCCAAACTTCCTCGTCTTCCTTGTCCATCTTCGACAGCGCCGCTGTAATGCCGGCCAGTGGATCGACTTCAAAAGACGTAAAAGTTTTAATTGGCAGATACTGGCTGGCTGTTGTAGTTAGCTCCGCTGTCGCCACCACCGAGTGGCTATTGACGGTGCGGGTGTAATCATCATCGACCGGTTGGATCTGGACAGTCGGATATTGCGCGTAAATTTGACCTTCCACAAAATTCTGCAGATGACGTGGAATCCGCACATAAAACCGAATCATTTTATGCGTTGATGCCATTTCAAAACTAAGGTGTTCCTGTATGCCATTTGTCATTTTTAGCTCGTTGCTGTCGCGCAAAATACCGTGCAAGCTAGCGAACATTTGTTCGGCTGCCAGTTCTTTTTTGTCATTATTGCGCGGGATCTCTAGCGTCAATAATACCCAATCAAAGGTTTCGATAACCTTTGCCTTTTTAAAATTTCGATATGTCAAATATATCAAAATCAACACCAGCGGTACCCAAATATACCAGCTGGTCATAAAGTTATACAGCCATTCAATCATAGCTTTTCCCCCGTAGTAGTGTGGTCGGTAATTTCAGTGTCATCCTGTAAACATTCTAGCATAAGCTGCTTATTTTTAGTATACACCTCCATTATATCACACTTTTCCAAATAATGCAAGCTTAAGCTCTATAAAAGCCAACAGCCCGACCGCGAAAAACGGTCGGGCTTTTAAAAAAAGAACTTCGATAACTTGCTGGGCAGGTTTAGCTGGCTGAAAAAATTCAGGACAGGTTGCGCAGGCGCCGAACTTCGTACTTACATTCTAGCCTTGCAACGCGAACTTTCTCATTCTGTTCTTCGCGGCGTTTTTTAATAGCCGCTTTACGGGCATCTTTAAGGACGATGTTCAGCAAAAAATTGAACCACCTCTGGTTGAACTTAAAAATGCCCAACAACTCGCGCGCTGCCCAAGAATCCTGAGAAGTGCTAAATTTCCGCAACTTTCTTTTGTAAGCAATGTAGAAAACATTATTTTCTACACCGCGTACAACGATGGTTATGGGTGTGTTTCTAAGCCACCAAGACTTAGTCACAGCTCCCGTTACAGTTCGCAGCGCGTCGTCAGTTTCGACAATAACGCTATCTGCGTTAAAACCAATTCCGGCGATGGCTCCAGCAAATTCCTGCCTTAAGGAGCTGCCTTTGTTTTCCTGCTTCATTTTACTCCCTTCAGAGCATCAAGTTTTCGACGTGCGGCTTATCGCACGTCAGCCTAACACTAACAACGATAAACATACCTCTATGTTATCATAAATTTCTAAAAAGTCAATTAGTGGACATAGAGCACATTGTCGAACGCTTTTTCGGGCAATGGCAATGGTTCTAATTGGGCTTCTGGTTCTAGCTGGTTTAAGGCTGCTTCGACTGTCGCCAATTCTTGAGTAATCTCGCTGATTCGGTTTTCGGTGTAAGTTCTCATAGGTGTCATATCTGCCAGCTGACGGTTAAGGTTGCTGATCATACTTTCGGTGCGAGACAGCGTCATCTGTTCCAGCGCCAAATCGGCCGTCAATTTGGCTCTATGGGCTTCTAGTAGCTTTCGGCTAGTTTCGCCGTTGGTAGCCTCCGCTACCGCCGATTGGGCGTATTGTTCAGCAGTTTCCACTATTAAGCCTTTTTCGCCAGCGCATACTGCGATTTACTAACCCGTTTAAAAGCTTTGTTATTTTGTAGCGCCAGCAAGATCGTGGCTTCGCGGATATGGCGCTGTTTAAGCACGCGGCGAATAATCTCCTCGCGGTGTAGCGGCTGTTCGCCGAGCAAAATGTCGGTAATAATATCGCTTAAAGTCCCAGCTTTATAGCCCCAATCCACTAGCCCGTACAACCCACGCCCCACTAAAATAAAACGAGAATCTTTAATCAGCTCGTTGTGAATCGCTTGGGCCGTGACATTGTTACGTTTGAAATCTTGGACTTTAATGGCTTCAGATATCTCTGTAAAATGCATCGGTTTGCCATTATTAGACAACACCACCATTACTTTGTCGCGGATATTACGTGGGTTGACTTCCGGCCACTTGCTCAGCCCCCACAGACCACGCAAAGTTGCTACTTGTTTACTAAGGCTGGCGATAGCTTTGGTTTCGTTAGG
Organism: Candidatus Nomurabacteria bacterium; assembly: GCA_031287975.1. GTDB lineage: Bacteria > Patescibacteriota > Saccharimonadia > Saccharimonadales > Saccharimonadaceae > JAISDN01. The sequence goes on along the minus strand of JAITSF010000037.1, from coordinate 5,552 downwards.
GTGTTCGTAGCCGCTGGTCAAAGTAAACAGCTCGTCAACTGTGACAGGTTTGCCATGCTCCTTTAAAGCCGCCACAATATTATCAACTTGTTTTTTGATTTTTTTATCTTCGTCATCAGTTGACAGCGTCACACCCTGATAATATTTATCATTTTCGGTGGTTACCAACATCTTGCCGGAAAGTTCCGCTAAAAAGACAATAGCGTAGCGCAGGTCTGGATCGTTGTCGCCAACCACTTTAGTAGTCAAATCGTCGGTTTTAGCGGTGCGTCCTAGCTCCACCAGAGCCTTGATAATTTCTTTCTCGACCGTGTCATAAAGGGCGTTTTTGCCGTCGTCCAGAGACAGTTTGGCGCGGATCAAAGTGGCTTTTTCAATCTGTCGCACCCGTTCGCGGGTAATCCCCAACAGCTCGCCGACTAACTCCAAAGTTTCTTTCTGGCCGGTCAGACCAAAGCGCCGCTCGATAACATCACGTTCACGTTCCCGCTCGATAGAACCGAGAACTTTATCCACCGCTGTTTTGATTTGCTCTTTAATCTCTGGATTTGTTGACATAAGACTTCCCTTTCATTCTATTTCATGTTGTATTAAACAACATTTTATTACTTTGTCTAACGCCAGTATACAACACTCTTTCCAAGAAATCAAGAAAAATGTATTGTAATTTTTACATTCTGCGCTATATGGTTCCATTCTACTCTTAAATTCAATTTAGTTCGTTAGCTATAAAAGGCACGTTGATGATTAAAGTTCGCTAAAGCCCCTGCCCCACCCAGTTGCCCGTGCGAGGGGACTGGGTGGGGTGGTTGACCGATCATTTAGATTCTAACAAGCCGAGAAGTTTCTTAGACTTTTTTAATGACTTTCTATGGTTGGTAATTTCTTTTTTTGCTTCTTTTATTCTTTCCTCACTTCGTGCCACCGCGTACTCTAAGTTCTGCATCAAAACCTTTCGGTCACAGGCTATAATAGCCTCCTTGAATTGTTGTTGCGTCACTCCGTGCTGTCCTTTCTTGAGGGTTGAGAGAACGGGTCTGTTACAATCATCCAATCTTTCGACCCGTATTATACCAAGGTCATCCTTACTGACTATATAGTAGTCTTTGTGGCCAGTACGGCGTTGCGTGTAGAGCATAAATAATCTACAGTCTGTTCTCGCATTGAATATTTCAACGAGAAAATCTAGATATTTAACAAGTATGATGCGGGATGTGACCGCCCAATCTCGGTAGGAATAGTCTGCCGATTCTAGTTTCGTTAGTGTTAGTTCTATACCCATAGACGTGAAAACCTTGTCGCCGGGACGACTGCCATTAACACCTATCCGAACTCTTTGAGCTCTCCTGCAAGGCATACTATCTAGATCATGGAGAATGTCATCAATTTTCAAGCTGTTCTCCTCGGCAAACTGTGATAAAATTTTGTGCCAATGAGTTTCTGTCATCTTGCTCGCTCCTAATCATCAACGTGCTGTCAAAGAACTGGCCTATCGCACTTTCGGCCGGTTTCGTTCAACAGCGGTGGATAGTACCTACAGCAAATCATACCCCCTATTTTTTTTTTGTCAAGCAATAGCACAATAGTTTTGTCAAGGGCTTTTAGGATTTTTTGCGGCGTTTAGTCTTGGGTTTGGATTTAGCAGCGGGTTTGGTGGTCAACATTTGGCGAGCTTCGGTCTCGGTAATTTTGGTGGGGTCTTGGTCTTTGGGGATGCGGGCGGTGTTAAAGCGGCCAGAACCTTTGATATATGGGCCGTATTTACCTTTGATAATCTTGATTTCGCCCCAGTCTGCGATGATGGAATCGAGCTTGGCTTGGTAAAGTTCTTCGGCCTCCGACAGAGTGATTTTGAAGGGGTCGGCGCTTTTGGGTAGAGTAACATTAACATCGCCACACTTTAAGTAGTTGCCGAATGGACCTTTGGCGGCGACGATTTCGATGCCGCTTTTGGTAGTGCCGACAGCGCGCGGCAGCCGCGGCGCGGCGATTTGCTCGAGCGCTTGCTGGAGGCTAATGGTTTCGATACTAAATTTTTTGTCGAGCGGGATAAATTCTGGCTTTTGCTCAGTGTCTTTGCCGCTTTCGCCCAGTTGCAAGACAGCGCCAAAGCGGGCGATGCGGGCGTAAATGTTGCGCCCGGATTTTGGCTCAACACCGAGCAATCGCGCGCCAGCCACTTGACTACGCTCTAAATCTCCAGATTTGTCGATTTCGGCGTGGAATGGTTTGTAAAAGCTGCTTAGCATTTCGACTTTGTCGAGTTCGCCGCCAGCGATTTGGTCGAGCCGCGTCTCGATCCGCGCTGTCCAGTCGTAGTCCATAACGTGATCGAAATATTTTACCAAAAAGTCGCTCAGGACTTTGCCGATGTCGGTCGGGATTAGTTTGCCTTTGTCAGCGCCGGTTTTTTCGGTGATGATGTTTCTGGTAATACCCGCCGAATCTCCGATATTAACTTCTCGGGCACACTCCTCGCGCCCGTCGTAACGGGGCTTGTCGCTAAGACTCAGTCGTAACTTCGTATTGTCCGAGAAGCTAATATCGGAAGATTCGGCTAATACTAGCTCTATTAGTTTAACTTCTTCCCCGTCGCTAACACCTTTTCGGGCATAGCCGCGAGCTTGGATATTGTCTAAAATCGTGGCGTAGGTGCTAGGCCTACCGATACCGAGCGATTCGAGCTTTTTAACCAGCGAGCCTTCGGTGTAGCGGGCTGGCGGCTTGCTGAAAGTTTGCAAAGCGCGAATTGACAGAGCGCTCAACTCGTTGCCAACCGCCAGTTTGGGTAGTTGGTTTTCGCTCTGCCGACCGTAAACTTTCAGAAAACCGTCGAAAGTTATAACTTCGCCCTTAGCCTCGAACAGCGTAGGCTGAGCAGATTTGCCTGCCCTATCAATAATATCAATAGCAATAACAGTTTTGTCAATTTCGGCCGGCGACATCTGGCTGGCCAACGTACGGCGGCGGATGAGGTCGTACAATCTCTTTTCGTAATCGCCAGCGCCGGCGGCCTCCAAGGCGATGTTGGTCGGCCGAATCGCTTCGTGGGCTTCCTGAGCGCTGGTAGATTTGGTCTTAAATTGGCGGATTTTGAGGTATTTTTTGCCAAATTTACCCTCGATGAAGCCACCGATTACCCCCAAAGCTTGCTTGGATAGCGTGGTTGAATCGGTCCGCATATAGGTAATTTTGCCGGATTGGTAGAGTTTTTGGGCGGCGCTCATGGTGGTTTTGGCTGACCAGCCCATTTTGGCGTTACACTCCTGTTGCAAAGTGCTGGTTGTGAACGGCGGCGGCGGATTTCGCTGACCTTTGCTGGTATTTATATCATATATGATATATTTTGCGCCATTTAGGCTCTCGAGGAAGTTTTTAGCAGCCGATTCGTTGTCGAAATCGTGGTTTAGTTTGGCTTCGAATTCTTGGCTATCGCCGACAAACTGGCCGGAAACCTTAAACTTTTCCTCTGCCTGAAAATTATCAATCTCGCGCTCGCGCTCCACCACCAACCGCAAGGCTGGCGACTGCACCCGACCGGCCGATTTCCCGCCCGGCACTTTCCGCCACACTACCGGCGAAAGCTCATAACCCACAATCCGATCCAAAACCTGTCGGGCCTGCCCCGCTGCCACCAAATCCATATCTATGGCCCGCGGCGTGGCGATAGCCTGCTCGACCGCCGATTTAGTAATTTCGTGATAAGTTACGCGCTTAACATCTTTCGGCAATTTCAAAACCTGTTGCAAGTGCCAAGCAATTGCTTCGCCCTCGCGGTCGGGGTCGGTGGCCAGCCAAACATCCTTGCCTTTGGCGGCGGTTTTAAGGGCTGAAACCACCTTTTTCTTATCCGGCGAAACCTCATACTTAGCCTCAAACCCACCAGCAATATCAATCGCCTGTCGGTCGCTCTTCGGAATCTCGCGGACATGCCCAACACTAGACTTAACCTCAAAATCTCCCCCCAAATACTTGGCGATAGTTTTAGCCTTTGCCGGACTTTCAACAATTAGCAAATTTTTCGACATTCCTTAGTTTATAGCAAAATCACAATCAGTTGTCAAAAATTCACTTCTCTTTCGTCTAATTTGCCCCAAAGTTTTTCGGCTTCAAAGAGCGCTGAGGTGCCAAAAGAGCTGCCGATTAAGGCAGCCCTGAAGGGATTATTAAGTTAGTTTGGCTCGAAAAAGCGCGCTGGGTGTGGTATATTTTAGCTATGAAGTTAATAGTTTTTTTAGGCAATCCTGGGCTGAAATACCGGCGGACGCGGCATAATTTGGGTTTCATGGCGGCGGATTTTTATGCACGCAAACTTGCGGCGCGCTGGCGAAACTTGGATAAGTTTGGGGCGGCGATCGCCGAGGCAACAGTGAGGAACCAGACAGTCCGACTATTAAAACCGCAAAAATTTTATAATCTAACAGGGGAAGTGGTACAAAACTTGGTTAAGTTTTATAAACTTAGTCCCAAGGATTTGCTGGTGGTTTGCGACGATTTGAATCTGGGTTTTGGGGTGATGCGATACCGCGAACGAGGCAGCGACGGCGGTAATAATGGGCTGAAATCTATCATCGCCAGCTTGCGAACGGAGGATTTTGCGCGGTTGCGTATTGGCACTGGCAATGCGCTGAAGGCCCAGATCGGCGATACCGATTTTGTGTTGTCGCGTTTCAGACGCGACGAACAGGCTCAGTTGCCGGAAATCCTCGCTACAGCGGCGGAAATTATCAACCAAAAGTTAAACTAATCAAAAACCCCGCCATACTAGCAAGGGTGGGCATCGCTAGATAGCGGGGTTTTCGACCCTTCGACCCTATGTCTCCACCGGAGCAAGCGTTGGCCCACCTCAAACATGGGGCCCGCCGGTCAAAGGGGTTAGATGCATCGCAGCCGAGAAACTCGTAGCGCCTAGTGGAGGGTAGATACTGGGCGCGCTTGCGTTGCAACCTAACGACGAAAGTAAACTTTCGTGTTAAAATGGGGTATATAATGTGCGTTATCCTGATAGAATCAGGTAACCGTAAACCATTATAGCAAACTTTATTATAAAAGTCAATACCTTTTACACAACTATGAATAATATCAATAAAATCAGTCCAGATAAGCAGGTTTTCTTCCAGAGAACTCTGTCTATTGCCAAACCGCCAAAATGCTTGTGGTATATTGGAAAATTGCCTAGTAACGTCCCAACTGTGGCTATTGTCGGCTCGCGCAAACCGACTGAATATGGTCGCGGTATAACTTTAAAATTGGCGGCGCAACTAGCGGCACGTGGTGTGGTGGTGGTCAGCGGTTTGGCGCTGGGACACGATGCGCTGGCGGCACGCGGCGCGCTGGACGGCGGCGGCACAACAGTGGCTGTCTTAGGCTCGGGCCTAAACGACATCACACCACACAGCAATATCGACCTAGGGCGCGAGATTGTGCGGCGCGGCGGAGCGATAATCTCCGAATACGAGCCGAACATTCCAGTTCATCAAGGCAGCCACTTAGCCCGCAACCGCCTGATTTCGGCGCTGGCCGATGTAGTGGTAATTGTCGAAGCCGGTCTA
>JAITSF010000005.1 GCA_031287975.1 Candidatus Nomurabacteria bacterium | reverse complement strand
GTATGTTTAGCTTACAAAAAATGCTATAATTCCAATATGTACCAACATTTTAATACTCGGCGGCGGCTAATCCAGCGGATTTTGACTTATTGTGTGATGGTTTTGGCGATAATTATCGGTGTGGCTGGCACAACAGCTTGGATTTTGGGCTATCGACTGAATTTTCAGGAAGAACAATCGGTCGAGCGGATTACGCTGTTGCAATTTGGCTCTTTCCCGACTAACGCCAATATTTTTTTGAATGACGCTCAGCTGAATTTCAACACGCCTGGTCGCTACGACGCCGCTAAATCTGGAACGAATATCGTCAAGTACCAGCTGGAAGGTTATCACAACTGGCAGGCCGAAGTCGATTTAGAGCCAGCCGAAGTCCGCTGGCTAAATTACGCGCGCATGGTGCCGAACGAAATTACCAGCGCCGATGTTTTGGAAGTTGTCAGTTTTTACCAAGCCATGTCAGCGCCCAACGGCACGCTGATTTTGTTGCACGAAGTCGCGGAAACGCCCAAGTTTAAACTGATCGATATTTCCGACCCGAATAATATCAAGGCGACGGAAATCGAAATCCCCGACAGTTTGCTGGTTGGTGTGGTGAAAAATATCGAAATTATCGAGTGGGATTCTAGCTCGAATTTCGCGCTGCTTAACCAAGACGGTAATATTTTGCGACTCGACCGGCGCGACGTGATAGCTAGTCAAAATTTAACAGCGCTGTTTGGTGTGAATATTGCCGAGCCGCATTTTCTAAACGGTAATAACAATATAATTTTTGGGCTGACTGACACTAATTTGCGGCGGTTTGATATCAAAGCTAAAACTGCTTCGGCGCCGCTGGCGACCGATGTCATCAGCTACGAAGCTTACGGCGATGGCAAGTTGAGCTATGTGTCGCAAACTGCCATCCAACAAACGGTCGGTGTGTATTTTAAGGATAAAAATTATACTTTGGGCAGTTTCGACGATATTAAAACCACCCGCACTAGTTTTTCGCACTATTACCGCGAGGATTTTTTCCTGTCGACGCGCGACAGTGTGATTACCATTATCAAAAACCCCTTTTCGGATGAATACCGCGAAATTACCACAGTGGAAATCCCGTTTGAGGCTGAATATTTGTTCCACAACGGCGGCGGACGGATGATAACAGCCAGTAGCGGCAATCAGGTTTTTGTCTACGACCTCGAGACCAAAGCCCAATATCATTTCGACACCGAAAGTTTCGCCGACAAGCCGTTTTGGCTGGACGATTTCCACTTTGGCTATGTCCACGACGGCGAGCTGAAAATGATTGAATTTAGCGGCGCGAACCGCGAGTCGCTGGTAAAAAGCTACGATTTTGGGATCTTTTCTAGCAACAACGAACATTTATTCACTTTTCGCTCGAGCGACAGCGCGGCTTTTTTGGTCGATAGCTCGATGTTAGCCAAGCCAAAAACTAATTAAACAGTCGCTCAAACAGGGTCGGCGGGTTGCCTGGGATATCTTGGTTTTTGGTATCTGGTGTGCTTTGGGTTTCGGCTGCGGAGCTGGGTTTGGGGCTGATTTGGCGACCGATGACAACTAGGCGATTGAGGGTTGTGCCGGGCGGGTCGCAAGTTATCAGGCTGGCGAACGGCGCTGATTCGCCAAGATTGAGGGCTTGCAAATCGGTCGGCGCGATGATTTTTTTGTCAATTATTTCATAAGAATACCGCACATTTTCATAGTCAATATAAAATAAATCACCCAAGTTCAGCCGGTTAAGCTGGACAAAAATGAATTTATATTGTCCGGAATTGAAAATGTCGCTGGAGCTATGCCCCAGTATGACGCTGTTGCCGTACTGCCCCGGCTTGGCGCTAGCGCCGTCCACCGGCCAGCTGACGACACCTTGTTCGAGCGCTTCCTGCGATCCGGCTTCGGTTTGGTTGGCGGCGTCAAAAATTATCGGCGCGCGGACGCTGAGTTTGGGGATTAACAATGTCGGGTTTTGGCTATCCGGCCGGTTGGCGTTGGCGGCGATGATAATACTCGAACCGTCGGCTGGCGAAATCAAACTATGCAGACCCGCCGACAGCAGTTGGTTGTACTGGATAAAAACTATCAGAAGAACTGCCACCAGCCCAGCCAAAATCGGCTTGAAATGCTTGGATTTTTTGATTTTAACAGCATTCTCAGAGATTCGGCTAAGCAGTTGGCGGCGCAGCTCGTCAGCGGCGCGCTGTTCGGGCGGCAGTTGGTCTTTGGTGTCGGACTCAAATTGGCGCTTTTGGTCTTCGAGTTGTTTGAGATAATAATGTTGGTAATACTTTTGGTAATATTCCTGCCAGGCGGCGTGGTAACGGCGGCGCGATTCGGCTTCGGCTTGGCGGCGGGCGGCTTTGTTGGCTTGGTTGTGGTTGACCGGCTGAGCGCGCTCGATTTTCGGCAAATCCCGCGCTGGCACAGCCACTGGACGCGTCAAAGTTGGCGCTGGGCGCGCCGTCGGGGTTGAGCGTGAGTTGGTTTTAGTAATATCGTGTGCCATATTCCCACCGAGTTTTTATAATTAAAAGCTCAATGGTACCGCAGGCCGGACTTGAACCGGCACGAGCCGAAGCTCACAAGATTTTGAGTCTAGCGCGTCTACCAATTCCGCCACTGCGGCACAATTAAAATTTTAATTTACCAGCTTATTATAGCAGCTTGTTTTAGGCTTTGCAATAGGGTGAATATTGACAAGAAAGGAAAAGTGTGATATAATTAGGAGACAGGTTCAATTTCGCCGCTGGCGATGTCGTAGATAACGCCGCGAATTAGTATCCGACCGGAAGATTGGTCGGCGGCTAGCTCGGGGCTTTTTGATAGGTTGGATATTTCGTTTTCAATATTGAGCCGGACAGCGGCGGTTTCGTCGTCGGCGCTGGCGATATTGTTGTGAATGTGAGCAATTAGCTGGCTCAGGGCGCTGTCGCCGGTCGGCTGGTTTTGATTCATAGCGGCTACCACTGCGCCGCAATGACTGTGTCCCATTACGATAATCAGCCGAACACCGAGATGCCCGACAGCGTATTCAATACTGCCCAGCGCTTCAGCACCGACAGTGTTGCCGGCCGAACGGACACTAAACAGCTCGCCCACGCCAGCCATAAAAATATGCTCCGGTGCAACTCGTGAATCGGCGCAAGTTAAAACCGCCGCATAGGGAGCTTGACCGTCCCGCGCCGTCTCGGTCCGCCGTGTAGCCGAAATATCGCTGCTGTTGGCGGTCGATTGTTGATAAAGTTTATTATTTGCCAGCATTTGTTCAAATATCAGCTCTGGCGGGCTGTTTGGGTTAATGTTAATTTTTTCCATCAGGAGATTCTAGCATAACCAGAAAATAATACAAGGACGGTTTTTGTAGCCCCACCATCCTGGTCGATTTTCGTGCTGATAAGTTTGGGGCGGTGGGCTTGCCTGCTTGCTCCAAATTATCAACGAGGTTGTAAATGAATATTTTACAACAAATAGGTAATATTGCCAGCGAAGTCCTAAGAGCTTGCAAACAATACTTAAACTTGTTTTTCAACAACACCTTCGCCAACGAAATCGGTGACAACACCACATTCTACTACGGAACGAAGATTGATCGAGAACAGGTAGCTGGGGATTATAAGATAGGGATTATCTACTCTGTTGTAGCCAATCCATGAAGCGCGCTATTGCCAATATGTTGTAATAATTACAAAACATATTGACAAAAACGATTAAGTTTGATATGGTTATAATGTTAAGTGCGAGAGACGGAGGTTTTAAAGCAGTTAACGCCATTTAACAAATCAGATTGTTTCTGTGTGAAATTGTTCATACAGAATATGTGAACGGTTTTTGGCGACCGTAGGCAACACCCTGTTGAGATTTCTCGACAGAGTGTTGCCTACGTGTAGTTTAAAAGCTGCGCAGCACTGCGCGGACGGCAACCGTGCCGGTCATTCGGTCGGCCACGTCATCAACTCCGCTTCCTCTGTTGTAGGGGCGGCTGAAAGGAGGGACTTATCATTATGAAAAGTCCAAGCGCAGCCACCCTATTGGGTGGCAACAAATTGTTGTCCATCAAAGAAAGAAAGGAAGTGTCATGAATATTCTAGGCTTGGCGTTCAACGTATCTGTGGCGTCAGTAGCGGCTGTGACACTGATCGTGGTGTCACTCGTGGCTATCGGACTATCATTTGCGCCGAAATTTGCGCAGCGAATAGTCTATGCCGCTGCAGTGGCTTTGGGTGTGATAATCATGCTCATTGCGGGATTTGGCGTCCCGTTCTGGGCGGCGGTACTTGTTGTGGTCGGGATTCTTTTAACCGGCCTGGGCTGTTACATCACTGGACGATGTCATGAAAAACATAGCAGCCCGTCGGTCCGAATTTGAAAGGAAGTGTTACTATGATGAGGAGAATTTTCCTCGTTATCGTCGCCGCTGTTGTGGTGGCGGTTTTGGCGGGTTGTAACGACCCGATCGGCGGCGTTCAGCCTGCCGCAGGTGTTTCGTTGCCGCAAGCCGCGACAGCCCTCGACGACTGGGCTGACATCACGGCAGTCACAGACGACGAGCTGTCACAAGAAGCGCTCAAGGAGCGTTTCTTGAATGGTTTCGTCGATAAGGAAGGAAATATAGTCGACGAGGCAAAACTCGACGATGCTATCAAATGGCTAAATGTCGAAGTGCCGGACAACGCTGACAAGCTTGGATCGCTCAAGGAGTTTATCTTGGGCGCAGTTATCGGCATTGAGTACGTGCCTGAGCAACAGCTGGCGGATGAAATCGGTCACGCTGGTCTTGTGGAAATCCGCAAGGCTAACGAGACATCCACAACGGTAATTTGCTGGCACGCTGTCCAGGTCGGTTCGTGGTCAGTCATTTATGACGACCGCGATGCTGATGCGGCAGTGCGTTACAACGTTCTACTCTACGGCCTTGATAGGTCGTTGAGTGATAACGAGGTAACACAGCTGGTTTTGGATTTTGCAAAGCACCGCCCAGCGGTGCTTGCGGCCTACTACTACGCCGCGTTTGATGTTGTTCTCGACATCAACGCACTAGTAGTTGACTCAGAAACTTTTGCCCATAAACAGCCGACATTTATGTCGGAAGTTGCTGAGGCGAAGTGGCTGGAGTTTAAGGTCGCGTTAGAGACGGCAACGGCTAAACGGCGGAATCTGACCGCCGAAGAGAGTCGGAATTTGTTCAATACCGGATCAGACGGTTCGACTTTTCATAAGTCGTACAGTCAAGGCGTCGGTGGAGAGGACGTGCTAGTTATTATCTGGCACCTCAAGTCCGGCCGCGACGTTTACGCCCTATTTAGGTGCGGAAACGTTGTTATACCGAACGACGAAAAGATTCCGTCCGGCGGCACGGACGATTGTCCGGACCCGCCCGAACCCGATCCCGTAACGCCGACCGCCCCTGATGCACATAAAAATGTGTATCAGGACGCGGCTTACCAATCTCCGGCTGCCGCTGAAGAGCGCGGTAGCAACGACAACCAAGGTCCTGGGGAGGTCGAAAGCACTCCGAAGACTGCGAAGTCAGAGTGCGTCGACCACGACTGGGGTCCATATATAGTGGAAACCCCAGCCAAGGTTGGCATTGCCGGCTGGGAAGTTCGGACTTGCAAAAAGTGCGGCCGGACTGACGGTCGCGCCATTGCGGCTCTGCCTACCCCAGCACCAACCCATCAGCACAATTGGGTGGAAAAGGTTGATATCCCGGCCAAACCGGGAGTAGCCGGTTCTGGCCACTGGGAATGTTCGGCTGACGGCACACGGGGTGACGATTTCGTCATTCCAGCGTTGCCGGTGCCACCACCCAACACTGGG
>JAITSF010000032.1 GCA_031287975.1 Candidatus Nomurabacteria bacterium | reverse complement strand
AACAGTAATGTGAAGCAAATCCCATCAAAACCGGTCCCAGTTCGGATTGAGGGCTGAAACTCGCCCTCATGAAGTCGGAATCGCTAGTAATCGCAGATCAGCACGCTGCGGTGAATACGTTCCCGGGTCTTGTACACACCGCCCGTCAAACCATGAAAGTCAGGAGCACCCGACGTCCGGATTTATTTCGGCCTAAGGTGAGCTTGGTGATTGGGGTTAAGTCGTAACAAGGTATCCGTACGAGAACGTGCGGATGGATTACCTCCTTTCTAGGGAGTAAAACAGAGATGTTGTATTTTTTACAACATACTCAGGTCGGTCGCGATAGTTTGTTCTGAAGCTTTACAAATTATCATTTTAGGCGACGAGAGTTTCAAAACTTTTAGAAGATATTTGACGAAAATCGGCTTGCACTACTATTGTAAAACCAAAATCGCCCGAAATGGGCGGTTTTTGGTATAATTTTGGTTATGGAATTATCCGAAACTGATTTGAGAAACTACAAGGCGATTTACGATTATCTGACTATTCGCGACGAGATGCCAGAGCGAGCCGACGCTATTATCGTCGGCGGGGAGTGGTTACGTTCGGATAACGGCGAAAGGGCGGCCGAACTTTACCGACAGGGCATTTCCGATTTGATAATTTTTTCTGGCTATGCCGATTTTGGCGGCAATACCACCGGCCAGAGCGAAGCCGAAATTATGGCCGAGCGAGCAATTGAACTCGGTGTGCCAAAACAGGCTATCGTTTTGGACAAAAAAGCCGCTAACACGGCCGAGAACTTGCTTTTCGCCGCGGAAATCTTGGCCAAAAAAGGAATCATTCCGACAAATATCATCTTAATTCATAAACCCTACATGACGCGTCGTTTCAAAGCGACCGCTGAAGCACAATATCCCAAACCACAACCGAATTTTTACGTAACCAGCGTTGCTGACGATTTTTACGGATATTTTGAACGCGAGAAAAAAGGTGGATTTCTAGAGAGAACATTATGGTCAATGCCGGGCGATTATAAACGCATGTCAGAATATGCCAAAAAAGGCTGGCTCACCCCGCAACCAAAAGACAGAAAAGCCGAACGAGCCTTTCGTGAGCTTGAGAAAGCTGGACGCGAGATTAGGTAAAGTCCTATGAATAACCAGAAAGGAGAGGTGTTATGGCGAAAATAGAAATCGAAAGCAAATACGAGTTGAAAAACACACAAAAAGTCGTCAAGTTTTTAGACAAAAACGCTAAATTGAAATACGAAAGCCGGCAAATTGACACTTATTTTGACTCGCCGGCGGTCGGCTATACCACCGATTTAGAAAACGGCCGGCGGATTGACTATTGGTTGCGACTGCGCGAGGAGGACAGCCAATCCAGTGTTAATTTCAAGGATTGGAGCATTAGCGACAACATCGGCTACTGCGATGAATTTGAATCTGCCGTAGAAAGTGCCACTGATGTCAAAACGATTTTCGGCCGTATGGGGTTTAAGCCAGTAGCGGTCGTTGACAAAACTCGCCGCGCTTACGCTTACAAAGATTTTGAAGTGTCGATAGATATTGTCAAAGAGCTGGGCGACTATATCGAAATCGAATACTACGGCAACAGCGATGATATCAAGAAAGTTCAAAGCCAAATCGGGCAGATTCTGACTGAAATCGGCGCTAAAACCGCCCCAGAAGACCATCGCGGCTACCCGTATCATCTAATCGCTCGCAGCCGCGGGAAAATCAGCAGCTAGTTTCAGGCGCAAATTGTGATATGATGATCTCATGAACAAATCTCGACTTGAATCATTTACAGACGGCGTAATCGTTATCGCCATGACGATTATGGTGGTGTCGATTGCAGCGCCGACTGGGGCAGAATGGACCGATTTATGGGGCTTGCGCTACAAATTTCTTGTGTATGCCCTGAGCTTTTTCACTCTGGCGGTTTATTGGAAAAACCACCATCACTTATTACAAAAAGTAAAAAACATCTCGCATACCAGCCTATGGCTAAACATCGCACTGCTGTTTTTCCTGACGCTATTCACATTCACGACAGCGTGGATTGACGAATATATCACAGAATTAGTGCCGGCCTTAACTTACGGCACGGTAATGTTGGCGGCGAATTTGAGCTTTATATTGCTTTCGCTCAGTCTGGAGAGGCTAAACAACCTGCCGAGTAACGTTGTGTTATATACAACAACTTTAATACTTAATATCGGCGGACTAGCTTTAGGCTTTATCTGCCCGCCATTGGTGCTAGCCTGTTGCGTAGCGCTGTTGGTTATTTGGTCGGTGCCTCGCGGCTATTCAGGCTCTTAAAGTCCTTAATAAACCCGACCAAAGCGAAAATCGTCAGCGCAATTTCTAAAATCACCCCGAAAACCGACAATATATAAATGTTATAAATTATCCACAAAACCCCGACTGGCAGGCCACAAAGTTTATAGACGATTGGTTTTTTCTGCCAAACCGAATAAGAATACACGCAAGTGGCGAAGACTGACATCAGACTCCAAAAGCTATCGAAAGTCGGAATAGTTGCGATTATTATCGCGCCGAATACTATTAGCAAAAACCACCGGCTAGAGCCGAACGACTTGAACCGATAGCATACCAAATTTCGCGCCAGGGCTATCGCGCACATCGCTACGCCCGACCAGCCGCCTAGCAAAATAAATGCGACAGCGTTCAAAATTACCGCTATAGCACCCACTACCAAAATACTACGTTGGGTTTTTAGCAAATAACTATAAGCAAACAATCCGTAGAAAATTACGGTGATAATTTGCGAAACAATATAAGCAACAGTTAAATCTATCATAACCACGCAATGATACGTCAAAAAGTTAATATAATCAAAGTGTTGTTTTTTATAAAAAACAGATGTATAATCTATAGAAAATTGAATAAGTTTTGTACAAGGAAACAACTATGACAAGCAAGCAGGAATTAATTTTACAACTAGAGCCTTACGGTTTAGGCGAAAACGAGTCGAAAATATACATGTTTTTATTGGCGCAACCTGGGGAACTGTCGGTTGTGCAAATCGCCAAAGAGTTGCGATTAGGTCGAACGCCGGTCTACAACGCGCTCGACAAGCTCGAGAATAAGGGGCTGACAGCTAAGATAATGGCTGAAAATGGCTATAATTATACGGCTAATAGTCCGGACAATCTTGAGGAATATTGGCGGCGGCGGGAGCGCAAAGTACAGCGGCTGGGCGCAAAACTACCCGATGTTGTCAGTGCGCTTGACGGTCTGGCGACAGGGTCTGGCCATAGATCTAAAACTAAATATTACACTGGTCGGGACGGGTTGGAGCAGATTACCTACAACTCTCTAAGGGCGAAAAACGACCTCTATATTTATGAAGTAGCCACCAATATGACCAATTTTGTCAACAAAAACACCGCCGAAAAATTCCGCCAAATATTGGTTGAGCGCGAAATTACTACTCATCAGCTGACAAATTATACTCAAATCGAGGCCTTTACCGAGGTCGAAAGAATGATAACCGACTTCTGGGATATCCGCCATATTGACCCGAAAATCCTCAAAATCCAGTTTGAGATGTTGATTTATAATGACGTTTGTGCGCTATATTCGGTGAGTGGCCGCGATATTTTCGGAGTGGAAATCCATAATGCCAACTTAGCGGCGATGCAAAAACAGATTTTTTCGGCTATTCAGAGGTTGGCGAAACCAATGAAGAAAATCGGCTTGAACGGCGAAGCGAAAGTTTGATTTGCGGATTAACGGGTTTTTTGTTATATTATTTTAGCACCTTGAAATGAGGGGCATTAGCTCAGTTGGTTTAGAGCGCCTGCTTTGCAAGCAGGAGGTCATCGGTTCGAACCCGATATGCTCCACCAACAAAGTGCGGGCGATTAGCTCAGCTGGTTAGAGCGCGTCACTGATAATGACGAGGTCGGAGGTTCAAGTCCTCCATCGCCCACCACAGTTAGGATAGACGAAGGGCTTTTTGGGCTCGGTTTTTGTTATGAGGGAAGTTTTGTGGTAGAATATGGTTATGTATATTCATAATTTGAAATTAGCAACTGTTTTTCGGGTTTTGTTGGTGGCGGTTTGCCTTTATGGTTTGGTGGCTATTTTTAGCGTCAGCGGTTTTTCTGGTCAGGAATTGTTGTCCTTTTATACGATAGACAGCAATATTGCGGTGTTGGCGTTTTTTAGTTGGCTGTTATTCTACACTTGGCGGCGACCTAAGCAAGAGCTGCCGAGCTGGTGTTTGACAGTTAAAGGTGCTGTGATGTTCGGTATTGTGCTGACTTTTTTGGTTTATCATTTTATATTGAGTCCGACTTTATTTAGTGTGTCAGATGGGCAATGGGCTTTTGCACAGTCGCCGATGAATATTGCTTTGCATTATATTGTGCCGCTGATGACGTTGGTGGATTGGCTGCTGTTTGATAAAAAGGGTAATTTTAAGCGCTGGATGCCGCTGGTGTGGTTGGCAATCCCGTCGGTTCATTTGGTATTTGTTTTAATCCGCGCTCAGTTTTCTACTTTTAGTTTGACGGGCAGTCATTACCCGTACTTCTTTATCGATATTGATACTTATGGTATTGGGCAGGTGGCTTTGAATGTGTTGGGGTTGGCGGTTTGTTTAATAATATTGGGTTATATTTTTTACTTGATAGATTGGGCGCTGACTAAGCAAAACTTCATAAAGTTTTTTAAGCGACAACATAGATAAATTACCTATAAAAAAGCGAAAACACCCCAGTGTGGCAAGGGGTGTTTCCTTTGTCCCCACGGCTATTTTTGGCCGTGGACATCGGATTGGTTATTAATCAGTAACAGTCTTACTCAACCCATCCGCTCATTGAATAATCTCGCAGATTTATTCAATATCCCCATAATATATCACACGAAGCATAAATGCAATAGTTTTTATATAGTTTTCCACAACAAAATTAGCATAAAAAATATATTGACAAATCGCTTTTGGTATGATATACTGATTATGATAGATATACCAAATATGATATATCTGAGAGGGCTATCTCTGTTAAAGAGATGGCTTTTCGTAATAATAGAGTAATATAAAGGAGATAATTATGGCAGGCACTAAAGCTGGCGCGAAGAAGGCTGCTGCTACCAATAAGGCTCGGCACGGCGCGAATTTTTACGCCGAAATCGGCCGCAAAGGTGGTAAAAATGGTCATACGGGCGGTTTCGCGGC
>JAITSF010000049.1 GCA_031287975.1 Candidatus Nomurabacteria bacterium | reverse complement strand
ATAAAATTGTATAGCCCTCGACGTTTATTATTACTGTTTATACTCAAATTTGACATTTCCGCTAATGCTTGCATAACTTTATAATCTTTACTACACTCAACTTGTCTACATCTACGATGAAAAAACTATGACTGGTCTTGAAAGGTTGCTTAACTACTATTCCAACAGAGGAGTCAGCACCGTATACAGCAATCTAGTTTCAGTTGAAGAAATCGAAGATATCGCAGTAAAGTCTCGCAAGATGGGCGCTAAATCCTTCCAAGTGAGTAGTTGCTCGGCAACACTGAACGATGACGGCATAGACGACAGTTTTGTTGTCGAAACCGACACCACGTACAAAATCGAGCAGGTATAGTTTTTGATACAGACGGCAGTGTCATACCATGCAACAGTATAATAGATGTAACGCTCGGAAAGTTCGGGCAAGACTTCTCTAGTAGCAAAGAACTTATGGCGTTGCTCAATAGTAATCAGCTAAAAACTGACTACAAAAGCATATTGAGATACCCTTCGAGCGAATGTACTAACTGTAAGTTCAACGATATGTGCCGCGGTGGCTGCATTCTAAACTGGTTGATATTAGACCCTAAAATTTGCCGTGCGGTTTCGTGATAGAGAAGGGAGGTCAAGCCAGACGAAATCGCAACTCATTCGAAATGTTCGCTTCGACTGGACTGCACTGCATGCTCTGCTTGCGACTGTGCATGCTACTGTGCCGACTAAGCGCCAACCTCAAAAGCATCCTAGGTTTTACACTTCTGGATGCTTTTGTTATATAATTGTGATATGAAATACTCATACGAGGTTCGATTAGACAAAGCGAAGGATGCTTGGAATTGGTATGATGCGACGCGCAACCGAAAATTTCAAGGTTGTGATTGGCGAGATAGCCTGAGGAGTAAGTTTTTGGAAAAATTTGATGAAATCGCTAACCTAAAGCCAGCCGAAGCGAAAAAATGTTCCCGAGATTTTGTCGAAAAATTGCATCGTGAACGATTCAGCGAGTACGATACGTTGAAAAAATGGATTGAGAATGATTTCTGCGGCAAGTTCGATGACGCTTGTGAATGGCTCGAAAAAATTACTGGGCACGAGTTGTCTTGCAAAAAATTTATGATTGCGCTAACAACATTTCCGCGAGCGCCATATTTTGCCGAAACTGGTTTGATATATTTCAATATTTACTGGACAAACCCAATTGAAACATTTATGCACGAAGTGTTGCATTTTCAATTTGAAACGTTTTGGCGAGACGATAAAAAATCTCCTGTCAGCAAGCTATCGACTGAAGAATTTGAATTTTTGAAAGAGTCGCTGACTGTGGCGCTGGATGACGATGTTAAACCGCTCATTCGGTATGCAGACAAAGGCTATCCAGCCCACCAAGATTTTCGCAAATTACTACACGAAGAATGGAAAAAGCATCATGATTTTAATAAGCTGGTTAACTTTGGATTAAAACATTTGCCCAACTAAAAGGACAGCCGTTACGGCTGTCTACACCTACGATAAGATAAACTCATACGTTGAAACAGCTGCCCATTTAAACGAATAAGTTTCATCTTATCTTTAATTAAATAGGTGCAGACATCTCTTCGTGCCACACCACTTTTTTGGGAAAGTGGCGTGGCACTCGCAATGACTAGGGGTGTATCTTTAGTAATTTGCTAATCGACTTTTCCAGCTCAGTATCGCTTGGAATGTAGTCGATCATTGTGCCGTTTTGATACGATTCGTAGGCCACTAGGTCGAAGTAGCCGGTGCCGGTCAGGCCGAACAGAATGGTTTTGGCTTCCCCACTTTCTGTGCATTTCTTGGCGTATTCAATGGCACCTTTGATAGCGTGGGCCGATTCTGGCGCGGGCAGGATTTGCTCAACGCGAGCAAACAACGTGGCCGCCTCGAAAACCTCGTTTTGCGTGTAGGCCTCGGCGGTCATCAGGTCGTCGCTGTACAGTTGAGACAGGACAGGCGACATACCGTGATAACGCAGTCCGCCGGCGTGGTCGGCCGACGGCACGAAGCCGGAGCCCAGCGTGTACATTTTGGCTAATGGTGTTAAATTGCCGGCATCGCAGAAATCATAGGCGAATTTGCCGCGCGTGAAAGACGGGCAAGATTTTGGTTCAACGGCGATGATATCGGTGTTTTTCTTGTTTAGAATTTTGTCCCTCATAAACGGCGCAATTAGTCCGCCGAGGTTGGAGCCGCCGCCGGCACAGCCGATAACAGCGTCAGGGTATTCGCCGAGTTTCTTGAAAGCGGTTTCGGCTTCCAAGCCGATGATTGACTGGTGTAAAAGCACTTGGTTCAGCACTGAGCCGAGCACGTAGCGGCTGTTTTGATTAGTTACCGCCTTTTCAATCGCTTCGGAAATCGCCATACCGAGGCTGCCGGTGGTGTCGGGGTTGTCGGTCAACATTTTGCGGCCGATCGCGGTGGTGTTGCTGGGGCTAGCGAAGATATCAGCACCGAAGGTTTGCATAATAATGCGCCGAAACGGCTTTTGCTCGTAAGAGGTTTTAACCATATAAACCGTCAACGGCATGTTGAAATAACTACAAGCCTCGGCCAGCGCCGTACCCCACTGCCCTGCGCCGGTTTCGGTGGTTAGTGACTTAATTCCTTCGGTTTTGGCGTAATAGACCTGCGCCGCGGCCGAGTTAAGTTTGTGACTACCGGAAGTGTTGTTACCTTCGTATTTGTAGTAGATTTTAGCCGGCGTGCCAAGGGCTTTTTCTAAATTATAAGCCCGAATTAGCGGACTTGGTCGGTAAATTTTATAAAAATCACGCACCTCTGATGGAATGTCGTAATAGCGCGTGTCGTTGTCTAATTCCTGCTTTACCAAAGCCTTGGCGAAAACCGGCTCTAAATCAGCCGCCACAACCGGTTGTTTGGTGTCGGGTCTAAGCATAGGTGCCGGTTTGGTCAGCATATCAGCCCGTAAATTGTAATATTTTTTCGGAATTTCGTCTTCCGTTAGATAGATTTTGTGGTTCATGATATTCTCCTTATTTAGATTATTTAAAAAATCGCCTAGTGGCGACCTGATTGATATTTTTGAGTTAAATTATTCCAAAACACGAAGCAAATCGCCACCGTAAGTGCCGTTCTGCCACCAGTTGTTTTGGAAAACTCTCTGCTTGTTCATAATCTAAATATACTATAACCAGAAAATAATGCAATCATTTATCATTTTTCTCTGTCAAAGCGGAATTTTTACTTTCGCCGACAATCTTGCCCTCGCTTTCGCGATAAACAATCGTCAGCGAATCACTCGGATAAACCACGACCTTGTCGCCATTTTCGGCGCGCTCAAACACCGGATCGTTGACAAGTTTGGTTTTGTCCTTGACAGTATAAACTTCATATTCACTGTCCGGTAACAGCCGAAAAGCGCTGATGGTGTTGATAAGTTCCTTGTTTTTAGTGTCATTCTGGCTCTGTTGACCGACCTCGGTGTCGAGTAGATCGTTCAAGCGCCGAACTTCGATATAATTATACAAACTAAATATTATTACCGACACAAAAAGCACTATTTTACCAATGGCGAAAAGTTGCGTTGTTAAGTCGCTCTGGTTGGCGGTTTTGGGTTTTTTAGGTGGTTTGGGTTTGAGCACTGGCTTTTGAGCGACTTTTGGCGCGGCTATCGGCGCGACTTGAGGTTTGGCGGGCAGTTTATGTTTAGACGCGGGCTTAGGTTTCGGGATTTTCGGGGTTTTAAGCGGCTCGGGAGATTTAACTTTTTTAACCTTCGGAGCACCGCTTTCCGACAAAACTTTGTCGATAAAACCAACTGCCGGCGGGCTGTTCCCGACCACAATTTCAGGCTTATCAACAGCGGCGGCTTGATGTGCTGGCTCGACCTGCTCGACAGTCGCTGAATTAAAAGTCAGCCTTTTATGAACTGGCTCTTTAGGCGCGGCATTCGGCTCGGGAGCAGCCGGCCCCAACCCATTTTTCTGCCGATATTGCTCGTCCAATTTCATTCCGTCCATTTTTCCCCTCTCAAAACTTATACAAGTTTATTATAACGTATTCAGCGCGCCAGTCAACTGTTTAACACAACACCGCCGCCAAGCACTACCTCGCCGTCGTAAATAACCGCCGATTGACCGGCGGCGACAGCGCGCTCGGGCGCAGCCAGTTTAATAGTTTCGCCGTCAAACTCGCAGTCCACCAGCGGCGCGCGGTGTCGCAAACGAACTTGATATCGCCGACCAGCCACCGGCGGATCGTTGATCCAATGCCTGTCGCTCAGGCGCAATTCCGCGCGCCAAAATTCCCGATTATTTAAATCCGTACTGACATAAACCTCATTCTTTTCCATGTCCTTGCCCACCACATAATACGGCAGCCCGCCGCCCACCCCTAAATTATGCCGCTGACCAAAAGTATAAAAAATCGCTCCGTCATGCCGACCGACAACCCGCCTAGTTTCTCGCTCCACGATATCGCCGGCCACGGCCTCGACATACTGCCCCAAAAATCCCCGAATCCCAACATTACCGACAAAACAAATCCCCTGACTGTCGCGCCGCCCAGCCGTCGCTAAGCCGCGCCGCTTGGCCTCTGCCCGCACCTCTGGCTTGGTCAACCCACCAATCGGAAAAATCGTCCGCGCCAAAGCCGCCGCTGTCACGCGATATAGAAAGTAGGTTTGGTCTTTGTTAGTATCCTTAGCTCTCAAAAGATAGGTAGGCGAGGAAACTCCGTCGTCGCTCGTCGTCGGATGCTTCGATTTTGTGGAAAAATCTTTTTGATTGCCTTTTTCGAAAGCCATGAGCGGGACTCTTGGTGATTCGAAAAAGGCAGAAAAAGATTTTTCAACGTCAAAATCGACCGCATTCGACACGGGCGCGCCGGAGTTTCCGGTCCCTGTTCTTGCATAATGCCCTGTCGCAATAAAATCCGCCCCCTCCGCCAAAGCCGCCCGCAAAAACAACCCAAATTTCACCTCTTGATTACACATAATATCCGGATTCGGTGTCCGCCCACGGGCGTATTCCGCAATCATATAATCCACCACCAAATGTTTATACTCGCGCTCAAAATCAAACACCCGAAAAGGAATCCCGAGCTGCACCGCCACTCGTTTAGCGTCCGCCAAATCCTCCGCCCAAGGACACTGCATCCCAGGCAAATCGCGCGACCAATTCTTCATATAAACTCCCATCACATCATAACCAGCCTCGACCAGCAAAGCCGCGCTCAGCGACGAATCCACCCCGCCGGACATCCCAACGTAAACTTTTTTAACTGAATTTTTGCTCATTTTCGATAACTTCCTTCAAAATCGGCTTAAATTTCTCGATTTGCGCCGTAGTTGTACCGCGCCCCAGCGAAATCCGCAACGAACCGTCCGCCTGACTGGGCGTTAGACCAACCGCCGTCAGGACATGCGAGCGCGCGCCCTTGTTCGCCGCGCAGGCCGAGCCAGTCGCCACTTGAATACCGCGCTGATCCAGCCCAAACACCACCCGCTCGGCGTCTAAACCGTCAACCGAAAAGTTGATAATGTTCGGCAGGCGATGCTTAGCCCTGCTGTTAATAATAGCTCCGTTAGTAGTTATATACTTCTCCAAGTTATCGCGCAGAATTTCTAACCTTTTGACCTCGCTTTTGCGCTTTTTCTCGGCGATTTCCAGAGCCAAAGCAAAACCAATCACTCCCGCCACGTTCTCTGTCCCGCTACGCAACCCCATCTCTTGCCCGCCACCCCTGATGATAGGCTCTAAAACCGTCCCAGACCGCACGTAAAGCAGCCCGACGCCTTTCGGCCCATAACACTTGCCAGAGTTCAAAGTCATCATATCGACCCCTAAACGCGCCACATTAACGTCCAAATAACCGGCGGCTTGGGAAGCGTCTGTATGCAACACTAATGGCACCCCTAAACTGCGCTCCGCCCGTCTGAAGCGCTCTAGGCGGCATATCTCGGCAATTTCTTTCAGGTTTTGGACAGTTCCCAGCTCGTTATTAGCGTATCCAACAGAGATAAGCTGCGTATCATCCGTAATATTTTTTCGTAAATCGTCTAAATTTAGCCTCCCCTGCTCGTCCACCGGCAAAATAGTCGCTCCGATCGCCCGAGCGCATTCTAAAACCGCTGGATGTTCAACAGAGGTGGTAATTACCGCACTATCGCCTCGAACCGGCGTTTTGACACCAAACAGCGCCAAATTTATCGACTCTGTCGCCCCCGGAGTTATCACGATCTCCGCCGGCCGCGCCCCGATCAACTGCGCCAGCCGATGCTTAGCCTCCTGATAATCCGCCCGCACCTGCCGCGCCGGCCCATAAGCCGCCGAAGGATTATAAAAATTTTCGCCAAAATAAGGCAACATAGCCTGAACAACTTTTTTACTCACTGGCGTCGCCGCCGCATAATCCAAATATATCATTCTTGTATTATAACACATTATTCACGGGTTCGGTGTTGTCGTATAAACTACATCCACCGCGTACCCTCCCGCTGGTTGCCCGTAGCTGACCTTGACTCCGTGATAGATGATAGTATTGTCGCCCGATGCGGCATGGCTGGTGTCAATGGCGTTGAATAAACCGTCTGGAATGGTGGTGTTGGTTAAATTACGAGTGTAGTTATAAAAAATCGAGTAGAACATATAGCTTAGGTTGGTGTCGTAGGCAAAACGCCAGCTTGCGCCTTTAGTGCGCATGAGATCGGTAAATGGAGCGTTAATAGTAAAGTTTGTTCCGATGACGGGTTGATGTGGGGAGTGGCAGTTTTACCCTGATAACCTAAACAGAGTTTCGGCGTTTTTGGTGGTTATTTCGGCTATTTGTGCGAAATCTACTGCTCTTTTGGCGGCGAAAAACTGGGCGATTTCGGCGATATAGGCTGGTTGGTTTTTTCGGCCACGATGTGGCGCTGGCGCAAGATACGGCGCGTCAGTTTCGAAAATTATTCTGTCGAGCGGGACTTGAACAAAAACTTTATTCAGCTCCGCACTCTTATTAAACGTCAAAATTCCGTTTATACTAACATACAACCCACGCGACAAGCCTTTTTCCATATTTTTAACATCGTCGGTATAGCTATGCAGTGTGCCGCGCAGTTTCGGGAAATTGTCAAAAACCGCCCAGAAGTCGTCAAAGGCTTCGCGAACATGGAAACTGACTGGCAAATCGTGTTTTTGGGCTAAATTTAACAGGTTCTCCAATAATTTTAGCTGCTTGTTGCGGTTATATGGCTGATAATGATAATCCAGCCCGATATCGCCCAGACCAACAGGACGATATTGAATAATAATCTTGTCGAATTCCTCTATATTTGGCGCGGTTTCAATCAGCGGATAAACGCCAACCAACGCCGAAACCGCTTGGTATTTTTCAGCAAATTTCACTGCCGCTAAGCTGTCATTAACATCCGTGCCGACAGTGATAATCCTATCGACACCCGCCTCGAGAGCATTCTGAACAATTTCTTCCGCCGACAAGTCAAAATCCACTGTGTCGTGGATGTGACAGTGGGTATCGACTAAGCTCATTTTTCGGCTTTCGGGAACAAAATCGGCGCTTCGCCAACACTGTCGCCGCCGAAGATTTGGTCGATTTTAGCAGCGGTATCGGGCAGGAACGGGGTTAGGAGTTTGGAGAATTCAAGCAAGCCAGAGACTAGGTAGGACATTACCTGGGTTATATCGCTGGATTGTTTTACTGTAGATTTAGCCACTTCCCAAGGTTTCTGCTCGTCAATATACTGATTCAAATGCTGCGCTAAATTCCAAACCTCGCCCAGCGCCATATCAAACCGAAAATCCGCCATAAACTGGTTAAAACTTGACGAATCCCACGAAAAATGCTCTGAAACGCGCGTAGAGCCCCCTACAAAGCGTTTTAACATGTTGGCAGTCCTCGATACTAGGTTGCCTAAATCGTTGGCTAATTCGCCGTTATAGGCGGCTAGGAACTTTTGCCATGTGAAATCGCCGTCATCAAAAGTCGGAATATGTCGCGCGAAGAAGTACCGAAAAGCCTCCGCGCCGTACTGATCGATAATTTCCATCGGGTCTATCACATTGCCGATTGATTTGCTCATTTTGACACCGTCAGCATTGACAAAACCATGCACCAGTAGCTTTTTCGGCAGTTTCAACCCCAATCCCAACAAAATCGCCGGCCAAATTATCGAATGAAAGCGCAAAATATCCTTGCCGATAACCTCAACATCAGCCGGCCAAAAGTCCGCCGCCCAATCCTTGTCCGGATAACCCAGCGCCGTAATATAATTACTCAGCGCGTCAACCCAAACATACATAACTTGGCTGTCGTCGTCCGGCACGGCAATCCCCCAACTCAGCTTTTCTTTGGGGCGCGAAATCGACACGTCCTGAGCGCCGTCCTTTATTAAATCCAGGATTTCCCGACCGCGAAAAGCCGGCACAATCGCCGTTTCGTTAAAGCGGCGGATTTCGTCAGTAAACTTACTAACCCGCAAATAATAGTTTTCCTCACTCAAGCGCTCTAGCGGTTTTTGGTGGCTAGTACAAGTATAATTCATGTTTTTGGCCTCGGTTTCGGTTACAAAGCCTTCGCAACCAACGCAGTACCAACCCTCATATGTGTCTTTATAAATCAACCCCGCTTTGTCCAATTTCCGCCAAATTTCCTGCACACGGCGTTGGTGATTAGTATCGGTGGTACGCACAAAATCCGTTACTGATACATTTAAATGGCCGACCATACTCGTAAAACTTTTATGCAACTCGTCAACATAAGCTTGCGGCTCAGCGTCAGCTTCGCGGGCTTTCTGCTCGACTTTGGTACCATGTTCGTCAGTGCCAGCGCTGTAGCGCACTTCGTTGCCTTGTCCAGCCTGATACCGCGCCCAAATGTCGGCTAATAAATAATCCATAGCATGCCCAATATGTGGCTTGGCATTAACATACGGAATAGCGCTGGTAATATATTTTTTACTCATAGAAAAATTATACCATATTATAGTCTATCTTCGACATCTTCGCTGGCTTCAGCTTCGAGTTTGTCGTCTTCGGTCAGTCTTTTGCGCGCCCAGCTGCCCTGCAAATAGAACCCCCAGGTCAAAATCAAGCTAATCGCAAATGATGCCACAAACGACCACCAAATCCCATCAATCCCGATCCGCGCCGACAGCTGCCAAGCTAGCGGAATCTGTACCGCAAACTGACTTATCATCGAGATCAACATCA
>JAITSF010000047.1 GCA_031287975.1 Candidatus Nomurabacteria bacterium | reverse complement strand
AATTTCAACCATACCGTCAAATCCTTACATCGGTATATCCCGAAAAAAGATATACCTAAATTGTCGTTGTAAAATTAACAACATTTCTGTTGTAATTTTTACATCATCATCTTACGATTGAACATAAATTGTTAAGTTGCTGTGCTTTCAACCATAAGTGCACACTCGAAACCTTCCGTTACCACCGGAAGAACTCGGTCTGAACTCATAATTTGCCTATTGTATCAGGTGCTAAAATGCTTGTAAAGTCCCAAATTGTTGTAATTTTCACAACAAAAATCCTCTCGCAAAACCATTTCCGCCAGAGGTTTCAACCCGAAACTTACGCTATTAAAGACCATTATACACACTAAATTTCAAAAATCAAGCCCTTTTTTCCACAAAATTATTCCCAGCGGAAAACCTTGAAAGCTAAGATGGGCTCACGACATTCATTTAGTGTTTCTGTCGATAAAACTTATTCTTATAGGAACAAATCACGCAGTCCAATTGCCAGTCTTTAGGCCATTCGCCGTTTGTTGCCTTTCGTTTGCGTTTCTTTGCCACATCTCGATAACACGATCAATATCTACTGTTTGCCCGCTAACGAACAAGGTCTCGGTAGTTACACCATTTCGTTTTGCCTCTTGAAGCCGTTCGACCTTATTCCTAGCAAACTCGGCCTGTTTTTCGGCTCTCTCGGCACCGTAAGCAGCACGTTCATCGACTTCTCTTGCTAAACTCTTACCCCAATTCGACAGCTCATCAAATTTTTCATGTCGCTTCTCTCCGGACGATGTGGTATAGCCATCAACTCCATTTATCTCTTTGGCTAGAACTTCCTCTCTTGTTCGTGGGAGCTCACTCATTTTCATTCCTTTCTATTTCTATTTTTATTTTTATTTTTATTTTTATTTTTATTTTTAAAACATCCAAGAACGAGTGTAGTATAGATTACATAAAAAGTCAATGTTTCTGTTATTAGCCACCCAAAATCGAACCCTCCCCTACGCCCACACAAAATACAAATCTAACGAAACTATTGCCAAAAACAACCACGAAGTGTATTATATCCTTAGAAGAATACAAGCACTATGCGCTTTGTACACTTCCGTTCTTTCCAAGTAAAAGCTCTCTCGGGTTGCGGATAGTTGCGTTTTTAACCAACAATACTAATATCCTAAACCTAATCCAGAGCAACCAGCACGGTACAAATTAAGCAGCAGTGCTTGACTGCAGCCTTAGCTGTCAAACCAATGCCAAAACTTTACAAAAAGCTAACGCAGGTTTGCATAGCCCGATGTAAGATGGTAACGTTACAAGTTACCCAATTTTTCGGGTCAGTTTTATCAGCCGTTTACTCGGCAAAATGTCCGTTATTGGACACCGTACCTTGGTATATAGGCCGCAAGGCTTGTATATAGGTGAACCGCCATTTGTGGTAACGGTTCACCGTCTATAGGAACTCTGGGTTATTTGAGGATGGTCTATCCATAACTCAGAGGTCGTGATGTGGGCTCTCCTCGTTATCATGGGGAGAGCCCCCTTTTCTTTTTTCAATATAACACAAACAACTACTATATTGTCAGAATGGTCCTTGCAACATAGTATAGTATTGTGCGTTATAATCTCCAAAATCACGCCGGTCAGAAACTAGATATATATTTCCAAAACCCTTATGTATATTTTCAACTCTACACGTACTTGGAAAAACCTTTGTAAACTACTGGCAATTTTTTGTCGAGGGCTTACGTAAGGTGCTTGTGGTGGGTCGCGAGAGGCTCGAACTCCCGACTTCCTCGGTGTAAACGAGGCGCTCTAGCCAACTGAGCTAGCGACCCTGAAAATGGTGGAGTATGCCGGATTCGAACCGGCCACCTCTTCGCTGCCAGCGAAGCGCTCTAGCCAAATGAGCTAATACCCCTAAAACTATGTGAGTCAGGGCCTGACTTTCATTCTACAACAAAATAGCTGAAAATTACAACTTTGTTATTCTAACATAACCATTACCACTGCGGCCGGTTGCCGTGCCACCGGCTGGATCGGGCATGGCGGCAGTTCCGACGATAGTGTTGGCATCAACTAGATAGTACTGCGATGTAAGCAGCCATTGGCCGCTAGCCGATGAGCCGACAGCGTTCGCCCAAGTACTATAATTAGCAGCCGTGTAAAGCCAACTCGAACCGCCGCCGCCACCAGAGTTATGAACCGTACTTCCTTGTGCTGATACACCGCCACCGTACCAGCCACCGCCGCCACCGGCGCCAGAAGTTACCGACGCACCATTTAGCACCATCGAAGCGCCGACACCAAATCCAGACGCGGTCGTAAAACCGCCGCCGCTTGTGCCACCAGCTGTTTGGGTAGCACCACCACCGATAGCAACGCCGTTATTTTCGCCGTCCAGACCAGTTAGACCGCCGCCAGCGCCGCCGGAAGCTTTATAAGTTCCGCCAAGGTCGTAAATACCCGCTCCGCCGCCGCCAGCACCAACAATTACACGAGCGTATAGACTATCAGTACCAATACGAACATCACTAGCACCACCGCCTTCACCAGAACGTCCCCAGCCGTTATAAATACGTTGACTATCACTTAAGCCGCCACCATTAAATGAATTCGACACTAATCCATCGCCAGTTTGGCCGGCCTTACGACCCTGGCCACCAACTCGCACATAGAGCGCGTCGCCACTACTAAGAGCCACTATACCAACTGTGTAACCGCCTCGGCCGCCAAGATAATCACCATTTGCAGTGCCGGTTTGGCCGTCGCCGCCTTGCGCACCCCAAACTTCTAGCTTATAATCGCCGTCCGACGGTGCCATCCACGGCTGAGCTGCACCGGTGTAGTTAAAGTCAAAGATTGACGGCACACTATATGAAATGCGGGCATAGCCATCGCCGGCGTGGCCGACTTCGCCGCCGCCGCCGACTGCGGGTATGGACTCATTGCCGCCGTTTATCTCAGTATCAGTCATATAATATTGGCTGCCTAATAAATAGCCAGGCGGTTTATCAGATGTCGAAGTTAAAACATAGCCCGAGCCACCGCCACCCGACGGTCCGCCAGCGCCGCCACCGCCACCGCCATACCAGCCGCCGCCACCGCCACCGCCCAAGAAAGCATTGCTATAATCACCAGCTGAGTCGCCGCCTTGTCCAAACGCTCCAGCCAAACCGCAACCAGTACCGCTAGAATAGCAGCCGGCCACACCACCGGCAGTTTGCGTGCCACCACCGCCGCCGGTGCGACCAGATTGTGCATCGCCTGTCATACCAACCAAGCCACCGCCATAACCGCCGACCGTTGAAAAGCCGTTGTGGCTAGCGCCGCCGGCACCACCGCCGCCTCCGGCCACTATCGCTCGAGCGTAGAGCGTATCTGAACCAATACGAATGTCCGAACCGCCACCGCCACCGCCGTGTACATAACTACCAGCCTTGCCTTGGCCAGCGCCGCCGCCGTTCCAGCCACCAGCCGGCGCAGAGGCAGTCGATGAAACACCCTGACAACCGACGTAAACATAAAGCGTCGTTCCTTGAGTTAAGGAAATCTTACCGTTTGAGTAGCCACCTTTACCGCCAGCAGCGTGGGTGCCGGCACCACCTTGCGCGCCCCAAGTTTCTAGCGTATATACTCCAGTGGCCGGAGCGACAAAAACTTGGGTAGAGTTCGTGCAGGCAAAGCCTTGCGATGTTTCTTGCATTTTTACAGTAACTTGCCGAGAAACCGACGCTGACAGTCCAAAACTGTTGGTTATACTATAAGTTACAGTGTAATTTCCGGATATATTAACATCTAAACCGCCCAAAGACACCACTACACTACTGCTAATGTTGCCGTCGATGGCGTCGTATGCCGTTGCGCCTGGGTCAACAAACGCGCTGCCATGATCAATTTCTAGCGGATTAGCACCAACCAGCGAGATTGTCGGCTCGGTGGGCAATTGGCTAAAAGAAATCTTCGCATAGCCATCGCCGGCCGAAGCCGGATTGGTTACAAATCCGGTTTGGCTGTACTGGACATTGACTGGGCTGGCTAAGTAATAGTTAGCGGATTGGCTGAAATAGCCACTGGGTTTGTATGATGAACTGGTCAGCACATAGCCCGAACCACCGCCCGCGCCGTTGCCGTTGCCGCCGCCATACCAACCGCCACCGCCGCCGCCAACAGTTGATGCCGTGTTTTCAGAGCCAACGCCAAAGTCAGCCGCCGCGCCGCCGGTTACCTGCCCAGCACCGCCGGCACTCTGGCTGCCGCCCTTGCCAAAACTTCCGTCCGCGCCGGTGTCGCCACCGCCATCGCCAGCCTTTTGGTTAGTGGCATGAGCGGAGTTCCCGCCACCGCCGCCGGCCACAATAATCCGATTGTACAGACTATCTGCCACCACGCGCACATCGGTCGCGCCACCGCCACCGCCGCGGACGTTAGTGGTGCTGTTTTTAGCCGCGCCGCCGCCGTTCCAACCGCCGGCATTGACATAGCCACTTTGGGATGACTCTTCACCTTTGCAACCGACATAAACAAATATTTCTTCGCCGGCCTTGAGTTTAACTAGACCGCTGGCGTAGCCGCCGTGTCCGTTGTAAATCGAGTTGCTGACTGCGCCGCCGTCCGCGCCCCAAACGTCCAATTTGTACTGTCCGTCAATTGGCGCTGTCCACGATTTGGCAGTTTTGGTGCAGCCGTATTCCAAAGCCGCTATCACCTTGACAGTGCGAGTAATTGACGCTGTTAAATTAGCGCTGTTGGTAACTTCATAAGAAACTTCATACTGCCCGACCGTCGTAGTATCAACCGCCGAGTCGTCAACCACTATGTCGCCCGTCAAGTCGCCGTCAACCACATCGCTGGCTATCGCGCCCGGATCGTCAAAAGGCACGCCGCGCAAAATCGTCAGCGGGTCATCGCCGTTTAGTGTAATAGTCGGCGGGGTAAGTACTATCTGAGTAATCTGCGCAAAACCGTCACCACTGCGACCGGTTATAGTATTGCCGTCGGGGTCGGGCATTGATGAATTACCGTTAATGAGCAGGGTGTCCTCCAACCAATGCGCCGTATCATAGCTCGACGAGCCTAAACCACCAGCCGGATAATTACCCGCCATAGCCGATGTCCAAGCATAGCCCGAACCGCCACCGCCGCCTTCCCAAACGCCCGCGCCGCCGCCATACCAGCCGCCACCACCACCGCCGCCAGTCGTAAGGCCATTAGTTGTGCCGGCCAACATGCTACCGCCTTGCCCAAAAGTGCCCAGCCCATTAACCGCGTCGCGCCGGCTGTCCGAACCGGTCGTGCCACCAGCAGTTTGGGTGCCGCCAAGACCAATATGTAGGCTGCTTGTTATACCGTCTATTCCAAACAACCCGCCGCCAGCGCCACCTTTGTTTATAAGCGTTGCCGTTCCGTTGTTTGAGCCCGAACCACCACCGCCACCGGCCACAAGAACGCGCGTCAACAAACTCGGCTGACCGGTGCTTTCGCTGGCAATCCGAATATCAGTCGCGCCACCACCGCCGCCTGTCGGTAAACTACTAAACTTAGCGCCCCGCCCGCCGCCGTTCCAACCGCCCGGCGCATAACTACCAGTAGTGGTTTGACCTCGACAACCAACATTTACCCAAATTTTTTCGCCAGCCCTTAACTGGATTGTACCGGTCGCGTAGCCGCCCTTGCCGCCGGTGTTAGTCGCCGAATTATCGCCGCCAGCCGCGCCCCAAACCTCTAACTGAAACTGACCAGCATACGGCGCCGTCCACTCTTGCGCCGCATTGGTGCAATCAAACGTGCCGATAACAATCGTGTCTGTCGCCGAAACCGCGTTAAAATTAGTCTCGATTTTATCGGAGAAGAAAGCCTGTATGACAGCGAACAAAATAATGCCAACACCCATAACCGCCACAGGAACCGCCAAAGACAACTTCTGCCACGTCCAGCCAGATTTTCTGGGAATCTCGTCATTTTTTCTATTGACAGCAAAACTCGCTCGCTCACTACGCGAGACGAAAATACTACCGTCTATTTTAGATTGTTGTTTTTTCATGGGTTGTTGTGGTGTTTTTATTTATAGTTACCCTATGGTAATTCTACCACAATCATCAATATAACTGCAACAGCGATAATACTTGATTCTAGCAAATAATGTGGAAAACTCCATATCTGATAATACCGCCTGTTGACATCGCTGACAAAATCGATTAGTATAATGCTAATGATAATAATAATGGGTAAAAGGAGGAAATAACCTATGACGCAACAACAACAAGACAACCACAAGAATCGCAAACTTATAGCGGCTCTGGCTCTGATTATCGCCGCGGTGGCGATTACCACTGGTGTGATTTTCGCATTCTTTAGCGATGTCATCACCGGATCAGGCAGCGCTACTTCGGGCACTTTGGACCTACGCGGTTCATTCAAATATCAAGTTAACGGCCAACCGTCCGGCGGCACCGCAATCACCACTTCGATTGCTAACCTAAACCCAGGCGACGCGGTTTATATTTACGGCGATATCACTAATGTCGGCAACAAAAGCGCTTGGCTACGGGCGGCGTTCTCGGGCGCGACTATTGACGCGGCCTTGAAACCATACATTTACGCTTACAGTGGCAATGTAACGCAAGCTTCGCTACTGGCGGCCGAAAACGCGGCGGCGGCCAGCACCGCTAAAGACACCGCTCTCTGTGCTATCTCTGGCTACGTGGCGGGCGGCAACGGCGGCACTGGTTGCGCGGCCTTTGCGTCCACCGGCACGACCGGTGTCGGCACAGTCCAGACCATTCAAGGCACCGGCACTGGCGCCGAAACTGACGGTACAGCTGGCCCGATTACTGTTGGTTTCACACTGTACTTCGCTGGCTATGCACCGAACGCCGCTCAAGGCAAAACTCTGGCTATCTCAGCCCGCGCTGAGGGTCTGCAGTATCGCAATAACCCGAGCGTAACCTTGACCGATACTCGCTGGTCGACCGCCGAAAGCACCGTTGGCATTAACGATACTAACTAAATCATCATCACTCTAGCTATGATTAAGAAACTACGGCACAGCGTTTTAGGGACAACACTTGCCGTAGTTTTGTCTTTGTTCGCCCAACCCGCTGACGCCACCGATTACACCATAACTATCACTGACGCTAGCCTTACCCACAACCAAAGCTTGGTTTTCGACGAGCTAAACATCGGTCCCGGGTTTAACACCTCGTACAACATTCGCGTCAATAACCAATCGTCCCAATCGGTTACGGTCGGTGTCCACGATGTCGAAGAGGACGTTACTAGCAACTTGACCCTCAACGAGCTGCAACTAGCCCTCAGTTATAACGGCTCTCAACTAGTCAATATCGGTCCGAACAACACCAGCGGCCGCAACTTTATCTGTGTCGGCCCCGAAACCGACGATTTATTCGTCCTCAATGTCAGCATGGACAAAAATTTCGGCAACGAACATCAAGGTAAATCGTTCCTGGTTTACGTAACTTTCCATGGCGACACCAACAGTTGCCAAAACGCCTCGCCCGGCAGTATAACCGCACCAGAAAATATCAGCGGCGCGCCCGTACCACACCTGCCGCTAGTGCCCAACACTGGCGAAAGTCGCGCTTTATATTATTTCCTCTATGGTCTGATCGCCTTTTTTTCTCTATCAACTGTACTTTTGCTAATCCTGTTCCTACTCCGCCGCCGCGCCGACAAAACAAAACCAACCTCCAAAGAGGATAGATCTCCATGAAAAAAATTCTCTCTAATGCCCTCTTGATTCTAGCGACATTTATATTTATAGCTGCCGTTGTGTTCGTAGTCGTTCTCGGCAAAAGCTCCGAAAACATCTACGTCTTTGGATACAAACCGTTCATCATTGCCACCGGCTCAATGGAGTCTGAATACATGACGCACTCTGTAGTGGTTATCGAACAAGGCAAATTCGACGATGTCGCAGTCGGCGATGTTATCGCTTTTCGCGCCGACTCGATAGGTAAACAACTAGCCTTCCACCGCGTCATCCACGTCCTCGGCGACAGTTTTATCACCAAAGGCGACAACAACCCAATCGCCGACGGCCAAAAAGTTACCCGCGACAGCTACATCGGCCGCGAAGTCTTTCATACCAACTGGACAGCATATTATATTCAAGAGTTAACCCGTCCTTACGGTTATATCCGAACAATTATTTTACCCATTTTAGCGATTATTATGCTGGTGCTGGCAATTCACTTCTTCCGCCGCTGGCCAGCCGACACCCGCTTAAAACGCCTGGTCGCCTCAGTCATTCTACTTGGCGTCAGCATAACCGCCCTTGTAGCCTATTCGTTGTGGGACAGCAGCCGTATCAGCTTCCTTAACGACAAACTGACAGAGACTGCTGATCAATTCCAATCGTCAATCTCCGCCGGCATCAGCACTACCGTCAACAACCGCGAAGTTATCGGCGCGATCGAAATACCGGCTATTGACCTAAAATACCCAATCATCAATTACGAAAACGATTCCTCGCTCAATATTTCCATCTCGAAATATACCGGCCCGTCGCTGGGTGAGACCGGCAATGTCGTCCTGCTCGGCCACAAATCATCTAATGGTGGCAATTTATTCTTCACTAATATCGACCACCTACAAATCGGTGATGTTGTAATAATTACAACATTTAGCGGTGAAAACGTTGAATACAAAGTCGAAAGCTACTCTGTTCACCCACCTGATGATTTATCAGTCCTTGACAGCGATAGCGATAGAAAAGAACTAACCCTAATCTCTTGCACTCCTGACATGAAAAACCGCTACATTGTTAAAGCTGTCTCTGAACAGTAATATTGTTGTTATTTTTACAACAATATGTTGTATTTTTCACAACGTTTCGTTATTACCTCTAAATTCCAAACGTCAAATATTTTACTTTATCTGTTATTAGCCACCCAAAATCGAACCCTCCTCTACGCCCACACAAAACCTACCCAAACCGTTACTTTTTCACGATTTTTATCAACTCCTCAAGTTTATCGAGAAATTTTATATCGCTCTCATTTAGTTCATCTATCTTATCGATTATTGACTTCGTTCCGCCTTTAGCCTTCGATTTTGGCGCTTCTTTTATTGGGTTTATTTCTTTAAATCTAGTATTTAGTAAATCTGCAAACGCTTCAGTCACTAGAAAAACCCCATCGTCTCCAAGCCCTGCTTTTCGCATTTTCTCTTCATAATTATCTCTGAACACAATGTGCATAGTTTCGTGCATAATTACGTTTATTCTCTTGCCTATATCATTAAATATCGGAACAAAAAATGTCCCTGCTTTTGCATTATATGGAAAGCCATTAATGCTTGTAAGATATCCCCTCATATTTCTAATTTTTGAAACTTGAAAATATTCTGCTAATTGCGAAAAATATCGCTTTTCGTATTTTTCCCATTCAATTCTGATATCTTTTACTGACCTGGCTAACGCCGGCGATTTTTCAATTTTTTCATGTAAATAATCATAAATATCAACGGCCGTATCGCACCATTCAGTATCATATAACTTATCTATATTTTCTATTAGCAGCTTCACTTCAACGGGGATTGATGGCCTACCCTGTAGTATCGTATTCAGTTCGTGAGTTTTGTCTTTCACCGGCTCAATATATCTGAAAAAATAATTCCATAAATCTTGATGAATATCATAAATAAAATCCACTTTCACACCATCATTATACGAGTTGCCCCCGTATTTGTAAAGAACACAAATACGGGGGTACGAGAAAGGTTATGCCGCTACTCGATGTAGCTGTCGCAACCAGTACCGCTCTCGCACTCAGTCGTCATCACGACCTGCTCCTGATCGGAGCTCTCCAACATACCGAGGACCATAATACACCTCCCTTCAGCTGCTCTCGACCAATATTGAGAACTCAGACAACAAGAGCCTGTCGAGAAGAAAATTAATATCTTCCTCACTACATTCCTTGTTGTCCTCGTATATTGATGCAATTTTGACAGTTCGGCCTATAATATTATCAACCAACCTGCCTCCATTGCCATCAACCATAATAATTTTCCCGTCGAAATTTGAAAATATTCTCCCAAAATCTTCAGGGCGAGATTTGATACCGCTTGGTGTAAAAATGTTTTGCTGTCTGTCGTAGATACGAACACTCCTCTGTTTAAGTGGCACGACTACGTCTTCCGGTTTGGTTGCAAAAACATCCATTCCAGAGACGCCGTTAAATGCTTGTGCGTTATAACGACATCCGCCACCACACGCTGCAAAATATTCACAAACCTTGCATATGGTTGGCAACAACGTGCCATCACGCCACTCGTCCATCTTTGCATAGATATCTGATAAAGATTCTCGGAAAATATTTCCGTAAACTTTGTCGGATTGCACACAAGCTCTCACGTCTCCCTGCGAAGATATCACGCAGTCTGTTTTACCAGCACCACACAGACGATTTGCCACAAAACTGTATTCTTCCAAATCTCCCAATGCGCAATGAGGATAGCAGCTCAATGTACCAACTTTTATACCAAAATCGTCCCTAACCATCTTCATGCCCTTTACAGACCTCAGAAAGTCGTCTTTAGAGATGTCCAAGTTGTCAGGTAATCCAATACCAACAGGACATGATGCTTTCGTCACAGCAAAGGTTTTCAACCCCAATGAACTGATGAACCTTCCTGTTTCGTAGACTTGGTTCACGTTTACGTTTGTTAATACCATGTTCGCAACAATATCGACTCCGAGCTTAGCCAACGTCCTCACATTGAAGATTGTTTCGTTAAATGCGTTTTCACGCCCCATCATTTCGTCATGGACATCTGGCGAAAACGAAGCTATAGAAGTCAAAACTCGCACTTTCCCAAAATCCAATAGCTCCTCAAAAACGTTTGGCTCACAAACTGTTAAGTTTGAATTGATTGAATACTTAATGTCGTTGCTCACACATTGCTCGGCAATATTTAAAACAAGATTTGGGAACAGTAACGGCTCTCCTCCAGTTATGACGACAGAAGATACCTTATCCTTTACCAATTCTGACATAATTCGCCCAATCCCCCAGCTCCGTATCGTATTTTGCTGCACGTCCTTACGAAATATTTGATTATAACAATGCTGACATTGGTTATTGCATAACGATGTGATTTCAATCTGAACATGAAGTGGCGCACTTAACTTACGATATAACATTTTTTACACCTTCCTTTCTGTTAATGTACTGGGGTTTTCGCTAAGACCCACTGATTTTGCGCCTTCTACTAAAAAGGGCACCGCGAGGTGTTCTATTCCAATAGCGTATGGATTTCGTCCACTTGCTTTCGCGATGCCCAACTTGATGGACGATCGCGCAGCAAAACACTACCCTACCATACGCATTTATAATAGAACATGTCTATTATATCACACTTTAATAGGTTGTGCAGATATTTTACTTTATCCAGTTACATGTGCTATAATATAAAATTATGAAATCAAATCACACTCGCAAAAATATTATTACTCTACCCAACCAGAACCTGCGTAAAAGATCCTACCGCGTTCATGTTATCACTGACGAGACATTGCAATTGGTTGACGATATGTTGGCCACTGCGCTGGACTGGGAAGCTTCTCGACCCTACGAAATGGCAGTGGCGCTGGCCGCTGTCCAGATAAACCGTCTAGAGCGAGTGATTATTATCCGCGAAGATTTCGACAACAAAGACAACCAGAACTTCATTGTCCTTATCAATCCTGAAATTATTAAAAAAGAGGGTAAAATTATTACTGATCAGGAGGGTTGTTTAAGCGTAAAAGACATTTACGGCTTAGTGCCACGCCACGAAAAAGTCCGAGTCAAAGCTATCGACATCAATGGCAACGAAGTCCGAATTAAATCCTCAAACCCGTTTTTGTCACGAATCTTGCAACACGAAATCGACCACTGCAACGGCAAATGTTTTGTCGATCACATCACACACCAAAAAACCGCTTTCTCAATCCTTAGCGACAATGGCGACCTAAAGCCTATTAACTATGACGATATCATCAAAATGGGCATATTAAAAAATGATTAACTAAGGAAAACCAAATGTCGAAAATAGTTTTCTTTGGAAACGAACAACTAGCTCAAGGCTTAAACGAGCCTACTACGCCGATTTTTGATGGTCTGATTTCCAGTAAAAACAGCGTGGTAGCGCTGGTTTTGCCGCGTCAGTCAGAGATTATTTCCCGCAAAACCCGCGAGCTAAAAATCATCGAGTCAACCAACAACCAAAACATCAAGATAATTTACGCCGACCAAACTAACTTACAGGAGGCTTTACTGAAACTGGGCGCAGATATCGGTGTATTAGCAAGCTACGGTAAAATCGTACCACTAAACATTATCGCCATTTTCCCGAACGGCATTGTCAATATCCACCCTTCGTTGCTACCGAAATATCGCGGTCCAACACCGCTCGAAACAGCTATTGCAGACGGTGAACGCGAAACTGGCGTATCACTGATGGCGCTATCGGCTAAAATGGATGCCGGACCAGTGTATATTCAAGAAAAAATCGCCCTCTCGCCCACCGAAACTAAGTTCACGCTCTACGAAAAAGCTGCTAACACAGGGAGTAAATTATTGCTGGCCAACATCGACAAAATTATTAGTGGTGGGTTAAAATCGGTCGCTCAGGATAACACCCAAGCCAGCTATTGCCAACTACTAAAAAAATCCGACGGCGAACTCTACCCGCTAACAATGACCGCCACAGATTGTGAACGTAAAATCCGCGCCTATCTGGGATTTCCTAGGACACGCCTACTGTTTCACGGTCAACCAACCATCATTACCAAAGCCAAAACCCTCAATGATTTCGCCGGCGACAACTGGCCCGACGTGATTACCTGTCGCGACAACACCGCC
>JAITSF010000061.1 GCA_031287975.1 Candidatus Nomurabacteria bacterium | reverse complement strand
GATAGCTGGAATAATTTTGGCTTTATTGGAAAAAAGATTCGGGAACTTTACGCACAGCGACAGCCCAAGCGCCACCACAATCGGCGCAGTCACACCGTACGGTGTAAAATAAATTTTCTCCAACGCGAACAGCGCCAAAGTCGCCAAGAACAAAACTACAATAAGTTTGGTTTTGATTTTTGAAAGTTTGGTTTGATATTTCCGGATGAAGTAGCCAATCGAAAAATACAACAGCCCAGCCAAAACGCGGTTCTGCCCTGTCCCGACATATTGATCAACCACCGCGTAACCTCGAATATGTAGCAGATAAAAACCTAAGTTAGCAATCACAAATGCTACAATCGCCAAAATCGCCAGCAACTTGTCGCGGTATTTACCAAAACCCAACGTGATTGTCGAAACAAACAACAAAACTACAATGTAATACAACAGTAACGAATCGAAGATCGTCGGCACCGGAACGGCATCTGACAAAAAATTTAAAAGGTGACCTTTGTCGGCAAAAGCGCCTAATACCGACGGCAAACCGACGAACAAACTTGATAGCGCTATGTATAATAATTCTGCCCATATTAAAATTTTTAGCAAACTCCAAATTCTTTTGAGGCGTTTTTGGTTAGCGGTTGGGCTGTTGTCTTTTTGGTATGCAAAAAACCCAGCTATGGCGAAAAAAGCCGGAATACAAAATAGCGTTATCGCCATCAACACATCATAGACCAAACCTTCAGCCGCACTAAATTGCGACAAAACCGCCACACCAGACATGTGAACCATAATAACTAAAATTATCAGAATGTTCCGTAGTGAATCGATGGTGGTGTTGGCTCGTAGTTGACTTTTCATAACTCCAGCCTAAAACGACACGTAGCCGCTGTTAAAATCAAAGTCGTGTTGGATAAACAATATCGTCAAATACATATACGATAGCAAAACTATACTGAGCAGTACGGTCATTAGTTTTGCGAATCGCTGGTCGGTTATTTCAATCCGGAAGCGTTTTTGGATGATAACAAAAAGCGGGATTAAAAGCGGAATTAGGGCTGTAAAATAACGACCCTGCACGCCATCGGCAAAAATCACGTCTGGCTTTGCCCAAGCAAACAACATGATGTATGAAACCGCCACGACAAACAGCCCGCCAGTGGCTAAACAGACACCAGTCAGGCTTTTCGAAATGTTTTTGGCATAGGCGGTTTCAGTTTTGTTGCGATATAACAGTGCGAACAAAATCGCCATAATATTTATAATCAAAATAAACATCGGCGAATGATAGCCAAACGACGAAAACTGGTTAAAAGTTTCGTCCAATATCACACTACTCATGTCGGCGATATAAGTATTGTAAAGAATATTCAAGAACCGCCAGACACCGACATCGCCGTCAATCGCCGCCGAAATCACGCCACCGCTGCCATCCGCTGTCAAGCTCGATACAAGATACGCCGCCACAAAGCCAACGCCGAAAAGTAGCGCCACGCTCCACTTTTGAACATTGAACGGTATTTTTTTCAGTTTGTTGTCCGCGAACAATCGACTGGGCAGGAAAATCATTGGCAGGAACAGAATTAAGTTGTTGAGCTTAGTCAAAGTCGCCAAAACTAGCAACGCCAACAGCCAGATTATTTGACTTTTTTGCGCCTTTTTCTGACTGACAAATAAATTCAAAATCGATACAATAATACCCAGCATAATTAAATTGACACTGGCGTCAGCCGAAACCGATGCGCTTTGTTGGATAATTACCGGTATCAATAATACCGCTAACAAAACATATTTGCCGATCTTCAGTTTCCGAATTAGGAAATATCCAGCTGCACAAAATAACGCCGCGCTAAAAAGCCGCGCTAACAAAACCATCAAACCGACCGACGGGTAAATCAGTTTCGCCATCCACACACCAATAATCTGCGGGACGTATGCCCACGGTTGATAGCCAGCGCAACGAATTTCGACAGTGTCGGTGTAGTCAACTTTCTGGGCAAACCCGCCGTAATAACCGCGGGCACCGCCCTCGCTGCTGTGTATTTTGTCAGCCACCGCGCGCGGCACGGTGTGGTTGTCGGGATCACAACTAAAGTCGAAGTCTGAATAGGTATAAATAGCATTAAAGTGAGAATCGCCGTCAAACTCCGACAGCTGCGGCACAAACACCGCCGAGAACAAACAGGTCGGTATCGCCAGTGTTAGAAATATTCGCTCCGGTTTCAATAAAATGAAATCAAAAAATTTTTTCAACTTGCAAGCCAGTTTTTTAAATTGTGTCATAACTTATATTATACAAAAATCTAAAAAGAAAGGAAGTTCGCCGCGTCAAAAACCTCAAATAGTTTTGGCTCGGTTCAAAATCGGTTTTTCCACAAAAACCCAACTTAGTGCCGCGAACACAGCCGTGATGATAGCGACTAATAAAATATCCAGCCAAATCGACAAGCTCGGCAGCAAACCATTGATTACCAACACCATCACCATTTGTTGAATTACCCAACCATAAATATAAATGCCATAAGAAATATCGTTTTGCCGAGTGAAACGCGAGATTCTGAGCGACCGGATTTTTATCGAAATCCAAAATAGTATATATAATATAAATGGCGACAAGAAACCCA
The DNA here is from genome assembly GCA_031287975.1 of Candidatus Nomurabacteria bacterium. Classification (GTDB taxonomy): domain Bacteria; phylum Patescibacteriota; class Saccharimonadia; order Saccharimonadales; family Saccharimonadaceae; genus JAISDN01. The sequence goes on along the minus strand of JAITSF010000061.1, from coordinate 3,922 downwards.
TTTCAGAATAGTTGATGTGTGGAATAAAATTAGCCGCTACTACAACCACGACTGATAAAACCACAAGTTTAAAATCGAACTTATTGATTAGCTTGTCTTTTAAGACATAGACCGCTGCGCCGCCCAAAAATATCGGCAAAAACCGAGCGATATTTAGCAGCGCGCTCAACCCGTTACTGGAATCATGCGGCGACAAAGCCGCGTATTGAGCTTGTATCACAAACGGCAAAATCGCCGAGATTACAAACAGCCAGCAAATAATTTTCGGGTGTCGGCGAACAATTGACAGGACCATCAAAAACCCGATTATTAAGTAGCAAAGAAACTCGTAATATAGCGTGTACAAAACACCGTTCCAAGTATTTGAAAAAGGCACCAAGCTCAAAGTGTCGCCAATGTTGTAATTGCCGACCACCATCGCCAAGTTGGCGTTCGACAAAAAATAATCAACTGGTGTGGGCGGTGTTGTCAAGTAGCCAGAAAGCGAACCGTGCATCAGTAAATGCGCCAGCGGCGCAAACAACAACACCACCGCCAGCAAACAAACCAAATAGGCTGGAATAATCCTAGCGATGCGTTTTAGTAAATATGGTGCCAGCCGGTTGTTGGTCCGGCTAGCCATTATCAAATACCCCGAAATTGCGAAAAATCCTGTTACCGCCCACGCTCCCAAATCAATGGCACCGACCGTCACACCGCTGCTGGCGCCAGTTAAAGCAAAACCGTGAGTAACTATCACACACAAAGCCAACAACAGCCGAATCAAATTCAAACCGTTGTTTTTCGGGTCGAATTTTTCGTTTTTAAAAAATTTATTTATCATCACGGCGCAAAGTTTTTATAAGGTTGCGATTCATCTCGAAAGTTTGCTTGTTCTTCTTCACAATCAAATCCAAAATCAGCCCGGCGATAAAAAGCAATATCGAAATAACAATCAAAATAAACACGCCGATTATAGTCGGTACCCGCACCACAATTTCGCCGCGCGCCATTTGGTCGATAATCGGCGCGCCGGCGACAACAGCCGCCATGAAAAATATCAGCGAAAAAATCGTGAAAAAAAGCAGTGGTTTGTATTCGCGAACGAGGTTGAAAATCGTCCACAAAACTCGTACGCCGTCTTTGGTGGTATCCAATTTTGAAACCGAACCTTCTGGTCGATTACGGTACTCGATAGGCGCTTCGAGCAGTAAAAGGTTTTTATCAAGCGCGTGAATTGTCATGTCAGTTTCAATCTCGAACCCTTTAGCCAGCACTGGGTAGGTTTTTACAAATTCATACGAAAACGCCCTTTGACCCGTCATGATATCACGAACATTAGCCTTGAATAACTTGTTTATCATAAATCGCACTAGTTTATTGCCAAAACTATGACCAAAACGTTTATTTTCAGTAAAGTATGTGCTACTCAGTCGGTCGCCGATAGCCATGTCGGCTTTGCCATCCGCAATCAGTTGGATCAATTCCGGTGCCTTTTCGGCTGGATAAGTGTCATCGCCGTCAACCATGTAGTAAACATCAGCGTCAATGTCGTGAAACATCGAGCGTGCCACATTGCCCTTGCCCTGCCGAGGTTCGCTACGCGTAGTCGCGCCGTGTCGCCGAGCGATAGCGGCGGTTTGGTCGGTCGAGTTGTTGTCGTAAACATAAATATCGGCTTTCGGCAAAGCCCGTTTGTGATCGTCTATTACCTTGGCAATAGTCAGCTCTTCGTTAAAACAAGGTATTAAAACTGCGATTTTTGTCATGTTTCTCATTATACTTTTAATTAGTTAATAATTCAACTCGGCTAATTTCGGCGGCGGTTATTTATAAAGCTCCACAATTTGCGGTTCGATTTTGTCCCAAGCGCGGCTGGTGGCGGTTTTTAGTCCGCCAGCGGCCAGTTTGGCGCGCAGGTTTTTGTCGGCGGCGATTTTTAAGACAGCTTTTAGTCCGGCTTCGATATTGCCTTGTTCATACAACAAGCAGTTTTGAGCGTCCTCTAAATATTCAGCGTTGCCGTCGTTGGGTGCTACCACCGCGAAACCGCCGGTCGCCATCATGTCGAGCGGCGGGTAGGAAAAGCTCTCCAGCACGCTGGATTTTATTAAAATATCATTCGCAGCGTAGATTTCGACAGCCTGCGAATACGGCAGTTTGTGGTAAAAATTATCGACTCTATACCAGCTTTTCGGACCGCCGCCGTTCGAAAGATAGTTAATTTCGAACTTTTTCGGATCGAGCTGATTAGCGATTTTGAACGATTCATCGACACCTTTCCAAGCGCTCCGGCTGTCGCCTTCGATTAAAATTTTAATTTTGCCTTTGGAAAAATCGCGCTGACGCGGCTTGAAAAATTCCGTCCATAAGCCGTTTGGGGCGTAAGCTACGTTCTGTTTATAATCTTTTTCCAGCCACTTTTGACACCATTTTGAAATTGTTAAATACTTAACGCCGGTGCGGTCGCAATATGTCGCGTTGGCCAGCAGCCGCGCTTTGTCGCCGGCAACTTGGAAATCGACTTCGTGGTTTTGAACTAAGTAGCTGCGGCGGCGCGCAGCGTCATATTTCTTGACAAAGTCCAGTGTCGCCCAATGTGTCGCCACTAAGTTATCGACTAGTTGTTGAAATTTGGTTTTATAAACCAGCAACATATTATAAGTTTCGGACAGCTCGGCGGCACGATTTTTATCGTGATATTTTTTAAGATTTTTCTTAAGAATGTTGTTGAGAACCGTTACGTCGTAGCCGCTGCTTTGCAAAATTTCGGCGTGTTTGAAAATCACATTCATACCGCCCGAGGTTTCGATCGATGGCGTTACAAAAGCCACGCTGGGCGCTAAATGTTTATAAACAAATTCCGCCAGCGGCTGTCCGGACAGGGTTGTTAAGTAGCTTTGTTTGGCGGTTTCATAAGCCGCCGCGCCAATACTCCGGCGTTGGTCGGGCTGCAAAACTAAACTCTCAATCGCCTCGAACCATTTGTTATTATCAGTCAAAATCCCGTTGACGGCGTTTTTAATAACGTCCTTAAAAGCCCCAAAATCCGTCGCTACAGTCGGCACTCGAACCAGCGCCGCTTCTGTCCATTTATTCTCGCTTTTGGCGGCGTTAAAAATCGTTTTTTTAGCCAGCGGCGCGAGATTGATATCGCATTTGGCGATTTCCGCCGGCAAATTCCGCCAGTCGATAAAACCGCTACTGCTGAGTCGCCCCGCGAACTTTTGCAAAGCTTCCGGAACATCTAAAATCCCGCCGACATGAAGATAAACATTGGAGTATTTTTCCATAATCCGCAAAATCGCCGGCAGGATCATCTCAAAATCTTCGTTGTGAGTGATAGAGCCGCTGAAATAACCCAGCGTGATTTTGTGTTTCGGGCGTTTAACTGCAGCATAAGCTTTGTCCGAGCAAGACAGCATTTCATCACTAGCAGTATTTTTGTTGACAAAAACTTCTTTAAGCCCCGCAAACTTTTTCATTTCGCGCGCCAGCGGCTGGGTGGTGGTGATGCCGTAGTCGCACAGTTTCATAGTCTGGCCGATACGTTTGACACCGTCGTCATAATGAGCTTTGTCTGGCTGGCTCATATTGGCGACAAACTCAATTGTGTCGGTGAATTTCTGGTCAAACACTAAATCGTCGATGTCGAAAAAAATCGTCTTGTTAAACTTCTTGGCGGTCGCGATAAATTGTCTAATCGTGTCAGTTAGCGGCGCGCGAAAAAACACAAAGGCCCGATAGTATTTAATCATACCAAGGTTCAATTTCTCAACATCGATTTTGTCAGATGACAGTCCGCCGGCGTTCAACTGCTCGGCTTGATGCGCCGTCCGATAACGCGTCGGGTGCGGCAAAGTCGAACCGTTAATAAACAAAACATCGCGGGCGTATTGCAGCTTATCGTCCGGCCGAATCTTGCCCTTGATCTTACCGGCAG
>JAITSF010000059.1 GCA_031287975.1 Candidatus Nomurabacteria bacterium | reverse complement strand
GACTAGAGACTTCCAGCTGGTCTTAAATGAGTGGATGGCTAGGCATAACCGACCAGAGCTGTTTTATTCTCCAGAGGATTATATGAGGGGGGTTGTTGGGGATTAGTTCAGGGTGTCTTATTGTTGCTATTTTAGGTCAAACCTATAATAATATTGAGTTTGGACAGCCATAGAGTTTTTGGTTTTTGGGCAGATGTGGTAGAATAGGAGTATGAAAGAGATTTTAATTACAGGCGGGGCGGGGTTTATCGGGTCGAATTTTGTGCGGTATGTGTTGACGCAGCGGCCGGAAGCGCGAGTGACGGTTTTAGATAAATTGACTTATGCTGGGAATTTGGCGAATTTGGCGGGATTGCCGGAAGAGCGATTTTCGTTTGTGAAGGGCGATATTTGCGACGCAGCTTTAGTGGAAAAACTGGTAAAGAAAACTGATTTAGTGGTGCATTTTGCGGCCGAGAGCCACAATGATAATTCCCTGCTCGACCCGCGGCCGTTTTTGGACGCTAATATTATCGGCACTTTTACTTTGATTGAGGCGGCACGTAAGTTTAATAAGCGGTATCATCATATTTCGACGGACGAAGTCTATGGCGACTTAGAGTTGGACGATCCGGCGCGCTTTACGGAAACCACGCCTTATCAGCCGTCGAGTCCGTATTCTTCGACCAAGGCTGGGTCGGATTTGTTGGTGCGAGCTTGGGTGCGGTCGTTCGGGCTAGCGGCGACGATTTCGAATTGTTCAAATAATTACGGGCCGTATCAGCATGTTGAGAAATTCATTCCGCGGCAGATCACGGAAATTTTGGAGGATCGGCGGCCGCGACTGTATGGCAGCGGTCAACAGGTGCGGGATTGGATTCATACTGAGGATCACAGTTCGGCGGTGCTTTTGATTTGCGAGCAAGGCGAGATTGGCGAGACTTATTTAATCGGCGCGGACGGCGAGCGAAATAATATCAGCGTGGTGCGGGAGATTTTGCGGATTATGGGGCGCGATGAGAATGATTTTGAGCATGTTAATGACCGCGCCGGGCATGATATGCGCTATGCTATCGACCCGACAAAATTGCGCACGAAGCTAGGCTGGACGCCGAAATATACGGATTTTGCGGCTGGTTTGAAAGATACAGTCGAGTGGTATAAGGAAAATCGGGATTGGTGGCAGCCGCAAAAGGCGGCTACGGAAGCTAAGTATAAGAAAGGCGGGTTTTAATGAGGGCTAAATTGATTGAGCAAATTCCGGGGATGATTGAGTTTGATCTCGATGTTCACGCCGATACGCGCGGATATTTTAAGGAGAATTTCCAAAAGGCGAAGTTGGTCGAGTTGGGGCTGCCGGCTGAGTTCCAGCCGATTCAAAATAATATTTCGTTTAATGAGCAAGTTGGAGTAACACGTGGGCTGCACGCTGAGCCGTGGGATAAGTATATTGCGGTCGGCGGGCGCGGGCGAGTGTTTGGGGCGTGGGTGGATCTGCGGGCTGGAGAAAGTTTTGGCAATGTTTATTACACCGAAATCGACGAGAGCAAGGCGTTGTTTATTCCGCGCGGGGTGGCGAATGGGTTTCAGACTTTGACGGAAAACACAGTTTATACTTATTTAGTAAACGCTCATTGGTCGCCGAATTTGCAGTATCTGGCAGTGCATTTGGCTGACCAGCAGTTGGGGATTCCTTGGCCGATAGATTTGAAACAAGCAGTGATTTCTGAAAAAGATTTGGGTAATCCGAAATTGAGCGAGATAACCGCAATGGAGTTTTAAATGGACGAAAAAAGTATCTTGATAACTGGCGCTAATGGTCAGTTGGGACGGGCTTTACGGACGCTGTTGCCGAAGGCTAGGGCCGGCGATCGCGAGATATTAGATATTACTGATAAAAATTTGTTGGATAATTTTGATTGGACGGATGTTAAAATTATTATTAACGCGGCGGCTTATACTAATGTTGACGGTGCTGAAACGGACGAGGGCGCGGCGTTGGCGCGGCGGATAAATGTCGATGGGTTAGCGAATTTGGCGGATGTGGCGGGAAAACGCGATTTGATTTTAGTACATATTTCGACTGATTATGTGTTTGATGGTACGAAATCTGATCATCTGGAGAATGAAGTAATGTCGCCTATAAATGTTTACGGACAGACCAAAGCGGTGGGCGATGAAATTGTTTTGAAGTTAGCGAAAAGTTATTTGCTACGGGCGAGTTGGGTGATTGGCGACGGTGGGAATTTTGTAAGGACGATGCTTGATTTGGGGCGAAAGGGTGTTTCGCCGAGTGTGGTGGATGATCAATTTGGACGGTTGACTTTTGCGGACGAGTTGGCGCGAGCGATTAAGTTTTTGTTAGAAAATAAGGCTGAGTATGGTGTTTATAATATTACAAATTCTGGGCCAGTGAAATCTTGGGCGGAAATTACGGAGGAGATCTTTGCGGATGTAGGGATTGATTTACCGGTAAGGCGGATTTCGACTGAGCGGTATCTCGCGGGCAAACAAAATATCGCGCCGCGCCCCAAGAATTCCGACTTAAACTTGGATAAGTTACGAGCGGTTGGGTTTGGGCCGAAAAATTGGCAGGAAGAGTTAAAAACTTATATAATGAAAGCAATTAAGGAGGGAAAATGAAAGGAATAATTTTAGCGGGCGGCAGTGGTTCACGACTGTGGCCGATTACTAAAGGTATTTCCAAGCAGTTGATGCCGATTTATGATAAACCGATGATTTATTATCCGTTGACAACTCTACTACAAGCCGGTATCAAAGAGATTTTGATGGTTACTACGCCGGAACATAACCAATTGTTTGTGGATTTGCTGGGCGATGGTTCGCAGTGGGGGCTTCATATTGAGTACGCGATTCAGCCTAGTCCGGACGGTTTGGCGCAGGCTTTTATTATTGGCGAGCCGTTTATCGGTCGCGACAAAGTGGCGTTGGTTCTGGGCGACAACTTGTTTTACGGTATGCAGAATAATATTAGCAGCAAGCTGAAGCGGGCTTCTGATCCGGACGGCGGAATTATCTTTGCTTATCAGGTTTCTGATCCGGAGAGATATGGTGTGGTGGAGTTTGATAAGAATATGAACGCTAAGTCGATCGAGGAAAAGCCGGCGACCCCGAAGTCGAACTATGCGGTGATTGGGTTGTATTTTTATGATAATGATGTGGTTGAGATCGCTAAAAAAATTAAGCCGTCTGAGCGCGGCGAACTAGAAATTACTTCGATTAACGAGGAGTATTTGAAGCGTGGCAAGTTGCAGGTGGAAACTTTAGACGAGTCGGACGTTTGGCTGGACACCGGTACAATTGACTCGATGGTGGACGCGGCAGACTTCGTTCGGGTTTTACAAAAACGCACCGGCACGATAATCGGCTCGCCGGAAAAAACTGCGTTTGAGGAAGGTTTTATCACTAAAGCCCAGCTTGATGAGTTGGCCAAGCCGCTAAAAAAATCTGGCTATGGCAATTATTTGGTGTAGATTATGGAAAACCTAGTTTCCAAACATGCTGAGAAAATTCGTTTTGGGTTAGTGGGGTTTTTGAATACTTTTTGCGATTTTGTAATTTTGAATGTTTTGGCGGTGGTGTTTGGTGTGCCGATAATTTTGGCTAACACGGTTTCGACCGGACTTTGTATGGCGATGAGTTTTGGGTTAAATAAAAAATGGACTTTTCGGGCCGCTGGGAAAAATTACGCGCGCGAGGCGGCGCTGTTTTTGGTGTTTACGATTATCGGTATGTGGGTGATTGGTAATGGAATTATTGCCCTGTTAGTGCCGCTAATGCCGGCAGAATGGGCGGAAGTTTGGCGGGTTAGTTTGCCGAAGTTGGTTTCGGTGGCGGCGTCGCTTAGTTGGAATTTTGTGACTTATAAATATATTGTGTTTAAGAAGAGCTCTCACGACTAGGCTCCAGAAGACGCGGTCGGTTTTGACCTTGAAAAATCTTTTTCTTCCTCCGACGAATCACCGAAGCATATTCGGCTTTCGCCGGAGAAAATCAAAAAGATTTTTCGACAAAACCGAAGCGCCTTCCGGAGCCCAGTCGCTCGAGCTGTCGCTATTTCTTCTCTTGAATAAAGTAAAGCGGGCGGTTCTTGGTTTCGGTAAAGATGCGGCCGATGTATTCGCCGATGATACCGAGCGACAAGAGTTGAACGCCACCTAAGAAAAGTATGGTAGCCATCATTGACGGATAACCAGGTTGGTAGTTGATGTTGAAAATAGTTTGCAAGATAATCACGATGATGTAGATAATTGTGCCCAGCGAAATTAGAAAGCCGATGACGGCGGAGATGCGGAGCGGCGTGGTAGTGAAACTGGTAATGCCGTCGATGGCGAGGTTGATAAGTTGGCGATAGTTCCATTTGGTTTTGCCGGCGGCGCGCGGTGCGCGGTGGTATTCGATTTCTTGCTTTTGGTAACCGATCCAGCTGAACAGCGCGCGGTTGTAGCGGTTAGTTTCGCGAACTTGCTGGAGAGCTTCGATGCATTTTTTGTCGAACAGCCGGAAGTTACCGACGTCGCGTTGGATCGGCACGTGGGTTGACTTTTGTAAAACTCGGTAAAAGCCCCAGCTGGTTAGCTTTTTCAACCAGCTTTCGCCAGCGCGGCTAACGCGCCGAGCATAAACATCGTCAAAGCCGCTTTCCCAAATTTCGATCATTTTGGGAATTAGCTCTGGCGGATCTTGCAAGTCGGCATCAATAATAACCAGCGCGTCGGTGTCGGTGTGGTCGATACCAGCCATAATGGCGATTTCTTGACCGTAGTTACGCGATAGGTCGATGTAGTGAATTTGTTTGTTGGTTTCGGCTTGTTTTTTAATCAACTGCAGCGATTTGTCGCGCGAGCCGTCGTTCACAAACAAAAACTGCCAATTATATTTCGGTAAACTAGCTGACAATTTGTTCAGCCTATTGAACAAATCGGGCAAAACCGACTCTTCGTTATAAGTCGGAATTAGGACTGTGATCGACTTGCTCATTTTTTCTCCGAAAGTTTTATGGAAATTTCTTCGTGGAATTTTCGAAGGGTATTTTCCAGCAGTTCGATTTTTTGACGTTGGTGGTTGATAATGTAGATTAGATAAATTACCGTTGTAGTTAGGACGATGTTAAGCAAGCTAACATCATAAATTTCAAACAGTTCGCGACCGGAAAGGTAGTTGTAAATCGGAAACGCCAACGCCACACAAATTAAAATTACCAACCAAATCGCCAGCCGACCAATAAATCTTTCTTTAGAAATTTTGTGTAATTTGTAATTGGTCAGAGCGTTAGTCAATCCCAAAAACACAATTGGGGCGTTTAATATTACCAACAAAGCGTATCTAATCATCCTAGTATCTCCTTGATTTTCATTTTTATTAACGACTTGACGATGTTGACACCATTCCAGTTGTTTTGACCTTTGGACTTACTATATTTGGTGTAAATAGCTTTGACCGGATATTCGGCTACAACCAATTTGGCTTGCTTGGCGCGCCAAAGCTGTTCCGAGCAGAATTCATATCCGGCGGATTGCCAGTCGAGAGTTTGGATAGCTTTGCGCGAAAACACTCTTAAGCCCGATTGAGAATCAGAAACTTTAACGCCAAACAATAGCCAAGTGATGAAACTTAGTCCGTTGTTACCAATCCTTTTGACTAGGCTCATGCCGTGTTTGTTGGATAGGCGCGAACCGATAAGCAAGTCGGCTTTGGCGACTTTGATTTGTTTTAGACAATTCATAACGTCTTGCGGATCGTGTTGACCGTCGGCATCCATAGTGGCGGCTTGGTGGTAGTTTTTTTGCTTGGCGTATTTTAGGCCGGTCGAAGTTGCCCCACCCACACCGCGATTGATAATATGATCGATTACAATAGCGCCGGCTTTTTGAGCTTTGGCAGAAGTATCGTCGGTCGATTTGTCATTGACGACTAGAATATCGACCGAAATATTTTGAGCTTTAGCAGCGTGAGCGGCGGTTTTTATAACTTCGGAGATAATGATGCTTTCGTTGTAGGCCGGTATGATGATAACGGTGTTGGGTTGTTTTTTCATAACTTTATTTTACCAGATTTTTTAATAATTTCTTGCCGATTGATAAACAGCGACACTAACACCGCGACAACTATTACATAGAAAAACAGATAGGGACGGGTGGCTGAAACATAGATTGTGGGGGTAAATGCCATAATACCATAGCTAATCACCGCCACTGTTAGGGCTGATAAGTAAGCAGCTTTAAGGCATTTGTCCTTAACAATCAGAACAATGCTCGCCACTAAACAGCCGACAATTGCCAGCGCCACTAGCTCCGGTACAAACGTCAGCGGCTCGCGGATTAAAGTTTTGGGAACATATGATACCAACACGTAATCTCGCAGATAATCCATTTTAGAAAAAAGATTGAAAATCAGATCGGGGTTGGATAAACCGTTCCAGCCTCCCATACCTTCGTTAGTGACAATATTTAGTTCATTTAACAGCCGCAATCCGGAAACGACCAGCGGGATTCCAGCCAGCCAGACCGCAACCAAGTTTTTTTGTTTGCAAGCTATATAAACAAGCAGCGCGCACAGCAAAACAACTATCGTCATGGGCTGCAAAAAAATGTCGTAAAACATTTTGCAAAAAACTATGTCGAGTTTATGGAAAAGGCTGATATCGAAATAGCCCGCAAAGAATCCTTGAACGGCTTCGACACCGCGAATGCGGTTACCGGGACAAAGTAGTGTGTTGATAATTCCGCCTAGCGAAAATATAATCGTCGAGATTGGAAAAACAAGCCGTTTGGCGGAAAGTTTTTTCTGGCGGATTATATAAATCAGCAACGGGACACTCGAAGTTAACAATACAACTGCCGCTTGTTCAGAAAAAATCGCGAAGGATAACGCGCTGGAAGCCGCGACGTATCGCGCGATCGATACTCTTTGTTTTCTGGCAATTCTAAACATTACTGAAATTACAAACAACGCCGCCGCGACTGGCCATAAATAGTTGATGGTGGTGGCGAAAAATCCGGCGGAGTAGTGTATCGAAAACGGTATCAACAAACAAACTGCCGCCGTCAATAATAGTCTATGATTAGCTTTTTCAAGTCGCAAAATATCCAGCAGCGAGTATAGCAACATCCCAGCCCAAAACAAAGTTAACACCACAAACAGACCGAGATTGTCAGCTAACCACCAAGTCGCCATTTCCATTAGTAAACGCGAAGTCCAAGTTTCATAGCGATTGGCTAAGAACGAAAGCAGGTCGGTTTGTTGGGCTTTTTGCTCGGCGAACCATTGCCAATCGCCG
>JAITSF010000058.1 GCA_031287975.1 Candidatus Nomurabacteria bacterium | reverse complement strand
CCCATATCGACCACCGGACGGTCGTTGCCGCCGGGTTGCACCATGTCGCCAAAGAACAAAATATCAGCCTTAGTAATCTTTAGCTGCTCCATCAATTTGCGCACGCCGTAGGCTTTGTTGACCCCAGGCATTGTTACGTCGATCGAGGTTGTTCCCCCGATACCGAACTCCATATCCGGCATTTTTTGTTTGGCGATAGCGATAATAGCTTCGCGTTTTTTGTGGTCAGGATCCCAAGCGTATTTGGTTTCTTGGGCGGCTTTTTGACCAATCGCCGACATGGTAACTTGGGTATTGTCGCGATTTTCGATAATTTCTCCGGCTGGGTGTTCTTCCCAGTAGCCGACTTGTTTGGCGGATTCTTCTAAAACTTGAAAAATCTGTTGGATTTTTTCTTTGGGCAGGTCATCAGCATAAATCGCTTGCCACTCATCACCCGACAGCCGCCAATACTTAGTGCCTTGACTAGCCATAATATGCAGATGTTCCAAGTTGTGTGCCGGCAGGTGGTCAATCACCTGTTTTTTTATCTGGCTAAACATTGCGCCAGAGATGACACAGAGCTCATATTTAGCGAGCAACTGCTCAAAAATTCCCAACATTGGCTGTTCAATGGGCGATTTAGCAAGTGTCAAAGTGTCGTCTAAATCGAACACCAGTACCTTTTTCATAATTCCTCCTTAGAGCTATTATTGTAACATGTTACAATAAAATAATGAATAAAAAAGTTTTGATGAGCGGCGCGGAGCATTTTAGCAACGAAGCCTGGATCAACCCGTACTACGGCGATGCGATTGATACGACCGTGGCGGTGCGGGAGCATGACACTATCCGGCGGGCGTTCGAGCAGGCCGGAATAGAGGTAGTAAAGGTCGATTCGCCGTCAACTAGTCAAGATGGCATTTATACGGCTAATTGGGGGCTATGTCGCGGTGAGAAATGCGTTCTAAGCCGTCTACCAGGCCCTAGGAAGCCCGAAGAGGCTTATGCTGAGAAAATCCTCACTCGGCTGGGAAAGACCGTTATACGCGTTCCTGAGGGGCTGAAATTTAGTGGTCAGGGCGACTCACTGCCCTGCGGACGCTATCTGCTCGCTGGCAGCGGCTACCGCAGCGACCAGGCGGCACAGGAATTTGTGGCAGATGAACTGGGTTTGGAATTAGTCCAACTTCGGGCTATTCCGGAACTCGACAAGTCCGGTCAGCCAGTTGTTAACCCAATCAGCGGTTGGCCGGACAGTTTCTTCTATGACATTGATCTTGTCGTGGCGGTGCTGAGGGAAGATTTAATTGCCTATTGCCCAGAAGCCCTCGACGCCGCCAGCCAAGCCAAAATCGAGGCTCTGCCGCTAGAAAAAATCATTGTTAGCTACCCTGAAGCTGTTCAAGGCTTCGCCTGCAACTTAGTCAGCACCGGCCAGACCGTTATCATGTCGTCGAGCTCTCCAACCCTCCGCGCCGATATCGAAAGCCACGGCTTAAAAGTTATCCCAATCCACGCTGTCGAGCTGCCCAAAGGCGGCGGCTATATCCGCTGCGTGTCGCTGACGCTGGATTAACAGCCTTTTTTTGTTGACTGCTTCTCTTGTCCTAAGACCTCGCCCCACTCTTCTATCTCTGGTTTAATAAGAATTAAATTATTCGTCAACTATTTTTTGAGCTGTTTGAGCAGCCGGCGGGCGGTGGCGGCTTCGTCCCAGGGGTGTTCGCCGTCGGAACGCTCGATGGTTTTTTCGTTGCCCTTGCCAAGCAGCAGCACGGTGTCTCCCGGTTTGGCGGATTTAAGAGCAAAGTCGATTGCTGTGGTGCGGTCTAAAATTTTGAATAAATTCTTGCCTTCTTTTTTGCCGGATTTTTCAGCGCCGCTGGCGATGGTTTTGAGAATTTGCTCGCCTGGGGTGTCGCGGTCGTCTTCCTCTGTCAAAATCACGACGTCGGCGTACCGGCCGGCGATTTCGCCCATGGGGCGGCGTTTGCTGGGATCGCGCCGACCGCCAGCCGAGCCAAAGACTACGATTAATCGACCCTTGCTGGACTTTTTCATGTCGGGCAGCAATTTTTCGAAACTGTCGGGCGTGTGGGCGTAGTCCATTACCACTTCAAATTTCTGACCTTCGTCGATCCGGTTCATCCGCCCCTCGACAAAGTCCAGCGCTGCTATGCCCTGCTCGATTTCGTCATTGGTCAGCCCATATACAATGCCGACAATTACCGCTGCCAGCGAGTTGTAAATGTTGAAAACGCCCGGAATTTGGGTCTTGATGTGGAGTTTGCGACCGTCGTATTTGACAAAATAATCGGCACCGCCGTTGAGCCGCACTTGACGGGCCTGTACATCGCCTTTGTCGATACCGTAAGTTATCGGTCGGTCGATAACTTTGCGAAAACGCCCAGCCGAAGGGTCGTCAGCGTTGATAATGCCGACTTTTTTGCCACCGCGCGTAGCGTTGGCTTGTTTGAACAGTTTAATTTTAGCGTCGCGGTATTTTTTGAAAGTTTTGTGATAGTCGAGATGTTCGTGGGTGACATTGGTTTCCACCGCCACGTCAATCGGAATACCGAAAGCTCGGTATTGAACCAGCGCGTGGCTGGTCAGCTCCAACACCAAGTATTCCACACCATCCTCAGCCATTTTGGCGATGCGTTTGTTGAGTTTCATAGGATCGACTGTGGTCATATGCTCGATTTGCGGCTTGATATTTTTGCCAGAACCATAGCCGATGGTAGTCAAAATGCCAGTCTTTTTGCCAGCTTCGACCAACATCCGATGGATCATAAAACTAGTGGTGGTCTTGCCGTTTGTGCCGGTAACGCCGATAACTTTCATACCGCTGGCTGGGTAATCGTTTTTAGTGGCGGCGCGAAAGGCCTGATAGCGATGCCAAGGCAACACCGCTCGGTCATAACCCGGCAGCTTCTCGGCAAGCTTTTTGGATTTCGCTAGTAGTTTGTTCATACTGTTGTTAGATTTTATCACTATATTAGAAAAAGACAAATGTTAATATTGAATACTACTGAATTATCACTCACAGACGGATAGTGATGGCGAAAAAGCCACTACTGTACATCTTCCGGACGGGTCGTTTGCACCAGGTAATGTGGGCGACAACGAGCGCTATCGATAGACCTGGCAAGAAGCGTCTTCGACCTGAGCAAGTCAATAAACTGCTCAATTTTCACAATACAGAGTATAATAGGAATTATGGACAAGAAAAGCTTTGATACGAGAAAAATTGCTGACGCTATAAGGCGTGGTGATTTTAAGCTATATCAGAGAGTGCGATATTCGATAATCCAGGAAGGTGAAGATGTTATCTTTCGGGACGAAGATTTTTTTGGAGTTGACTTTGGTATCGTAATCTCTGGGTTCTTTGTTTTTAAAAACTGCAATCTAGGGCAGGCGCGCTCATTCAGAGGATCTCCGTTGACTTTTATAAATTGCGACGCTAAAGAGATTGATTTAAGAGGCGTTTGTACTGACGTTAAGGCCGAAAATAGCGATTTTAGAGGAATGAAATTTGATAGCAACACAGTACTGGGTAGTTTCGAGGATAGTGTTTTCTCGGAGTTCCGCGGTTGTCAAGTTGACGGTGGCGCAAAACATTTTTTTGAAAAGCAAGGCGTTCGCTTTTTGTAACAAAAATAATAAATTGTTATATAATAGACTGAATGAAAATTTTGGGAATTGAGACTAGTTGTGATGAAACTGCTGCTGCGGTTGTTGAGGACGGACGGCGGGTTTTGAGTAATGTGGTGGTGTCGCAGATTGATATTCACGCTGCTTTTGGCGGCGTAGTGCCAGAGGTAGCGGCGCGGTCGCATATCGAGGTGATTTTGCCGGTGGTTGAGGAGGCGGTGTCTGATTGGTCGGAGATCGACGCTATTGCGGTGGCGAATCGGCCGGGTTTGATTGGGTCGCTGTTGATCGGCACTTTGACAGCCAAAACTTTGGCGAAGCTGAAAAGTAAGCCGCTCTTCCCTGTTGACCATGTAGTGTCGCATGTTTACGCTAACTTTTTAACGACTGATTTTGATATTGAATTTCCGCTGTTGGCGTTGGTTGTTAGCGGTGGACATACTCAGCTGATGCTGTTTCGTTCGCACACTGATTACGAAATTGTCGGTCAGACGCGCGACGATGCTGTCGGCGAGGCTTTTGATAAGGTCGCCAAAATGCTCGGTCTGCCCTATCCAGGCGGTCCGTCGATTGCAGCGGCTAGCCGAAAAGGTCAACCCAAACACCCTCTACCCCACCCCAAACTGGACACCCCGCTAGACTTTTCGTTCTCTGGGCTTAAAACTGCCGTTTTGCGGGCTGTTCAGGCCGAAGTTGGGAAAAACCACACTTTTCCGTCAAGTCAGCTGTCAGGACTTCTAACGGCCTCGCAGCAGGCGGATTTTGCAGCTAGTTTTCAACAAACCGCGGTGGCGATTTTGGTTAACAAATTGCAATTAGCGGCCGAAAAGTACCAGCCAAGGACGATTTGTCTGGGCGGCGGCGTTTCGGCTAATCAGCTGTTACAGGCGGAAGCCAAGCGAGTTTTTCCGAATATTTTACTACCGCAGTTGGGTTTCTCGACCGACAACGCTGCGATGATAGCCAGTCGCGGTTTTTTTGAATCGCTAAGCCAAGCGTCCACCAACCCTAACACTGTTGATGTTTATCCCACTTAAATCTGCACCGTGTCAAATTTCCTAAAATCGTGCTAAAATGTCCAAATGAATAGTTTGGAGCCGCATTTTTTGCAGAGTCGCTTATGGGAGAAGTTCCAGAATAATTTTGGGCGTGATACTATTGACAAAAAGCATAAAACATGGCAATATATGGCGATTGTGGAGCATGGTCGGCTGGCTGATCGGCTGTATTGCCCTTACGGACCGGTGGCGAAAGATAAGCGCTCGCTGAGGAGCGCTTTGGCGGATTTAAAGGCAGAGGTTGCTCTGCGGGGGCTGGATTTTGTACGGGTCGAACCCAAAGGTAATTTTACTCCTGAAGATTTGCGAAAAATGGGTTTGGTACGGTCGCACAAAGATGTCCAGCCTTCTAGTACAGTGGTCAATAATGTTAGCCAACCGCCTCAGAAAATCATGGCTGACTTAAGTCAAACTGCCCGCCGCTACGCCCGTAAGGCCGACAAAGCCGGTGTGACTTATGCCCTGTCGTATGAGCCGGCCGACATTAAATACTTCATTGAGTTGATTCATAATGTTGCTAAACGTACTGGGATGAAACCGATGAGCGACTTGTATTTTGAGGTAATGGCCAAGACTCTGTTCCCGACTCATTACGCTGGGTTGTTGTTCGCTGAGCTGGACGACCGCAAAATCGCCGCGATTATTTTCTACCTAGACGGTAAAAGCATGTACTACGCCCACGCCGCCAACGACAGCGATTTTCGCCAGATTTCGCCGGCTTATGGCTTGGCCCGCTATGCCCTGCTGTTCGCTCACGAACATGGCTGCCAGAAGTTCAACTGGTACGGTGTGGCACCGGAAAACGCGCCAAAAAACCACACTTGGACAGGGCTAACTCAATTTAAACTGTCGTTCGGTGGTGTTCGCCAAAACTATCTTGGGACGTGGGAATTGCCGATTAGAAAATGCCAATATCGGTTGTATCGAATTCTCTTAAAACTAACCGGCAAATTGTAACTGCGAGATTTAAAATCAGTCCAAAAAGACACCCTGAACTAATCCCCAACAACCCCCCTCATATAATCCTCTGGAGAATAAAACAGCTCTGGTCGGTTATGCCTAGCCATCCACTCATTTAAGACCAGCTGGAAGTCTCTAGTC
>JAITSF010000035.1 GCA_031287975.1 Candidatus Nomurabacteria bacterium | reverse complement strand
CTTTGGGGGGAAGTCCTGCACCGTTGACTAGTTTTAGGGCTTATTATGGGGCTAGGTTGACATTAGGTACTATTGCGGGGGAGTATAGGACTACTATTACTTATACGGCTGTTGGGGCTATGGTACCGTGTCAATGGGATAATACTATATCCTTTGATGACGAGAACTGTATAGAGCCCAGTATTGCTTGTTCTTCTGGACCAGCCTTTAAAGGCAACATAGGTAGTATCCAAGACGCTAATACTACCACAGCAACTTGGAGTGTGGGGGATACTGGGATAGTTACTGATACTAGGAATAACCAGGATTATTGTATAGGTAAATTAGCAGACAATAAGGTTTGGATGTTAAATAACCTTAAACTCGGCTCCACTACCAGCACCACCCAACTAACCCCAGCTGACACCAACATCCAAGCCAACTGGACCCTGCCCCAAATAAACAATACTGACAGCGGCTACTACTATGACACCCCACATCTCTATTCCCTAATCAGCAGTGAAAGCAGCTATGATGTTAGCAAACCTAACTCCCAAGAAACAGATATTACTAGCCAAAACTTTGCTGGCAATTACTATAACTGGTGTGCAGCTACAGCCGGCGGCACAGCTTCAGGCGGTTCAAACACTTGTACACCTTACAACGCTATGCCTAGCGACGCCACTAACGATATATGTCCAGTTAACTGGCGACTGCCAACCGGCGGCAGTAGCGGAGAATTCGCCTGGCTTAATGCTAAAATGAATAATCCTAGTGCTACTTCATCATCTACTAGCAGTGGCACTGGTTATTACCAAAACTGGCAATTCACCGGTCCTTTTAGGGGTGTCTTTGCGGGCAACCGCGACGGCTCGAGCTGGGTCGGCCAGGGCGGCTACGAGATCTTTTGGTCTTCGTCGCACTACCCAGGCGATTCCGACAACGCGTTTTTCTTGGTCTCCGGTTCGGCGGGCTACGTCAACCCAGACAATTGGAACTATCGCTACTTCGGGTTGTCGGTCCGCTGTCTTTTGCAGTAGCCGATTAGGCTACTGCAGCCCGATTGGCACAAAGCGAGTCTGCAGCAAGGACGGTCCTTGCTGCAGACATTTGGTAATAATATTGCATAAACTTGCAGCAGGGACCGTGCAGCAAGGCCGTGCAGCAAGGACCGTCCTTGCTGCAACCGGCCTTGGTAAACAAGGATCAGATAATCTATCATATTGCCAAGCTGCGTCTAGTTGTTGATAACCCCCGATGGGTCTTTGTAATTATTTGGTCGCGGACGTTTTGTGATATAATGAGAATATGTCGGAAATCATTCGCACAATTAAGAAAAAAGATATTGTTACTAGCTTGTTGCATATTTTGTTTAATTTGCTGATGGCTGGCGGTTCGTTGGGGCTGGTGTTGTTGTTTCCGGATTCGCCGTGGGCGGCGATTGGGTTGGTGATAGTAAGTAAGTTTCGGGTTTTTGCGGTTAAGCCGCGCTTTTGGGCGCCTAATATTTTGAGTAACTTGACGGATTTTATTTTTTGTGCGGGGATTGTGCTGTTGGTTTGGGGCGCGGAGCTGGGTAGCGGTTCGGAAGTTTTGATTTACCAGTTGGTTTTGACGGTTTTGTATGCTTTATGGCTGATTTTCTTAAAGCCGCTGACCAAGCCAGCACCGGTGGTTTTGCAAGCCGGTTTGAGCCAGTTTGTGGGTTTGGTGGCGCTGTTTTCGGTGGCGGATTATTTGTCGGCACCGCTGGTAACGTTGTTTAGCTTTGGGATCGGTTTCGCGGCGGCGCGGCATGTTTTGATGTTGCATAAAGAACGGCAATATACTCTGTTGGCGTTGGTTTGGGGTTTGGTTTTGGCGGAGCTGGGGTTTTTGGGTTATCATTGGTCGCTGACTTATAATTTCGGCGGGTTGATTCACATTCCGGAAGTCGCGGTGGTGGCGATGATTTTGGCTTTTGTAACGGAGAAGTTTTATAACAGTTACCGCGCTAATGAGGGGCGGATTAAGCAAGATGATGTTTTGTTGCCGACTTTTTTTGGGGCGGTGGCGTTGTTGTTGATTTTGGTGTTTTTTAGCGGGTTGATTGGTTTTTAGTCTTCGGTGTTGGCTTCGGCGCGTAGCAGGTTTTCGATTAGGTCGTCGATTTCGCCGTTCATAGCCGCTGGCAGGTTGGAGCGCGAGTAGCTGATGCGGTGGTCGGTGATGCGGTCTTGGGGGAAGTTGTAGGTGCGGATTTTTTCGCTGCGGTCGCCGCTGCCGATTAGGGCGCGTTTGGCGACCGATAGTTGGCTGTTTTGCGCGTCGATTTTTTGTTGTAGCAATCTGGAACGCAAGACGCTAAGGGCTTTATCTTTGTTTTTGATTTGGGATTTTTCGTCTTGGTTGGTTACCACAATTCCGGTTGGTAGGTGGGTAATGCGTACGGCGCTGTCGGTGGTGTTGACGCTCTGTCCGCCGTGTCCGGAGCTGCGAAAAATGTCGACCCGGAGGTCTTTGGGGTCGATTTCGATATCGGTGGCTTCGGCTTCTGGCAGCACTGCGACGGTGGCGGTGGAGGTGTGAATTCGGCCTTGGCTTTCGGTGGTCGGCACGCGCTGGACGCGGTGGACGCCGGCCTCGAACTTCAGCTGTCCGTACGGATTCTGGCCGCTGACTTTAAAAATTACTTCTTTAGCGCCGCCGCTGTCGTTAAAATTCTGGCTGAGAATTTCGGTCTTAAGAGCGTGATTTTCGGTGTAACGCAAATACATGCGGAGCAGCTCGGCCGCGAACAGCGAAGCTTCGTCGCCGCCAGCGCCGGCTCGGATTTCAATGATGGCGTTTTTGGAGTTGTTGGGGTCTTGGGGCGTTAAAATATCGCTGAGTTGCTGCTGTTTTTTGGTAAACTCGCTTTCCATTTCTGGCAGCAAATCCGCTAGGCTGGTGTCTAGCCGCGCGACTTCGATGTCGCTTTTTAGCGCCACGATTTCTTTGTCTAGTTTAAGAATAGTTTCAATTTCGCTTAGACGTCGGCTTTTGTCGGCAAAATCCGGCTGTTTATAAGCCTGCGCGCTGCTTAGAAAGTTTGTTAAAGCGGCTTTTTCGCTGATTAGGGCTTCTGTGTCTGAATTCATAATTACAATTATATCACGAAATTGACTGTTTGTGTTAGTCGCCGCCAGTCGGCGACTGATAAGTTTTGAGCGCGGTTGTTAGGGTCGATTTGGGACTTTTGAAGCAGTTTTTCGGCGGCGGTTTTGTCGATTCCCAGCCCGCCGGCAAGGGCGGTTTTGAGTTTTTTGCGTTTGGCGGAAAAGCCGGCGCGGACGATTTTTTCGAAATCTTTGTCAATTTGGACTTCGGGGCGCGGTTTTAACACCACCACTTGGCTGTCGACTTTCGGCGCTGGAGAGAATTTATCAGCCGTTGCCACAGGCCCAAGCGCGATTTCGGCGTAAAATTGGCTCAGAACACCTAAAATCGACAGTTTACCCACAGGGGCGGCGATTCGCTCCGCCACCTCTTTTTGGACCAATAAAACCACCAAACTAGGCTTATTTCGCGCACAGAGGCACTTTTTAACGATCTTACCTGTGATGTAGTATGGAATATTACCCACAATTTTATAGCCCTCAGGCAGGCTCTCTAAGTCAAATTCCAAAAAATCAGCATTTACGACCTCGAGAGGTTTAGGGACGTCGTTGGCGAGCCTTTTTGCCAACTCACCATCATACTCAACAGCGACAACCGAAGCCGAACTCTCCGCCAGGTATCGCGTCAAAGCTCCCTTGCCCGCGCCAATTTCCAACACCGTATCACCAGGTTTAATCTCCAAAAGCTCCTTAATCCGTCGCAAAGCCGCCGTGTCGTTTAGCCAATGCTGCCCAAGACTTTTCTTCGCGTCCATTAGTGGCTCGCCAAAATATTATAAGCAAACTGAATCCGCCGGTCTTGGACACAAACACCGCACCTCTCAAACTGATTTTGGAAAATTATCACGGCGTCTTCGACCGACGCCGAGCCAAGAATAGCGCTTTTAACACCGCTGTAACTGCCGTTTAGCTCGTACATCAGAAAATCCAACTGAGTGTAAATATTATACGGATCGTCCATCGCCATCAGTTTAGCCTTGCGGCCACCAGTCCACTGCGCCAAGCCGTCGCCGCTGGTTTGGAAACCGTGTTCTTGCTGCAGATTCCCCATAATTCCGGCGGTTTGCTCGCGGCTAAAGCCCTGCGCACGCAGATAGTTCCAAGTAATAGTTTGGTTTTCGGACGGCGTAGTCGCTGTGCCAGTGCGTTTGATACCGACAACTTCGACCTGAGAAACCGGCGCTAGTGTGATAACACTTTGAATTTCTTTGCGGCTAACTTCCACACCGCTGCGCATTTCGACTTCATACGTAACGCTGCGCCGGCCGTTGACTCCGAGCGTCTGAACCTGGCGGTAACCCACTAAGTAGTCGTTGCTCTGTACCTGTTCGGTCGCATACGGCAGGTCTTCGTCGATCGACACTGTGTTGATGCCTTCGCGCCAAACTTTTATCTCAATATTAGCGAAAATTTTCGTATCGGCCGCTGGCTCAACAAACACGTCCGGCCCAGTGTTAATACCCTTTTCCCGCAAAAACTCGCCGACTGTTTCGGACTGAGTGAGGAATTGATTAGCTTGACCGTACAGCACTAGACCCACCGGCACGGCGCGGTCGATTTCGGCGATCATAATCGCTCCAGCGGCGGTCAGAACATCCTCGTTGTGGCGCAAGCTGATTTTGTCTTCGTTGTTAAGCTGGACTTCGGCGGCTTGGGCGATAGTCTTGCCGGTCTGAGCAGCTGTAACGACTCGGATCTGCCGCGTGCCATCAACCACCACCACCGGCCGCGCCCTGTAGATATTGACAGAGTAAGAACTCGCCACCAAAAACGTACCCGCCGCCGGCTCGACAGTATCGGAGCTGTCGACCGCCACATCTGCCTCCGCCAAAGCTTCTGCCACCGTTTCGGCTCGAGTCAAGATAGTTTTTTCTTGGCCTTGATCGTAAATTGTAACCAGTTTGTTATAAGCCTGCTGTTCAGTGGGAGCGTCCCGGAAAACTGTGCTAAAAACCACGCCTATTATCAGCAACAACACTGCTACCGCGCCGGCTAAAATCACCCACAACGGCAAAGCGTAATTTAACCACTTAACTTCTAATTGAAAAAACTTTTTCACCTTATAAATTTTATCATAAATTGCTTATTTTTGGTTGTCGTAGAGCTTAGCTTTTAAATTCAACCAATACGGCGTTTGACGCACCAGTTGGTCTTCCTCGACAGTCGAGTGTAGTAGCATTTTGATAGCTTCTTCGGCGAAAACGCCGTTTTGTGAACCTTTGGCGAGAATAACCGCGCCTTTTTGTAGCCGCTTGTTAAGGAACGCTCCCGCGCCGATCGGCGAGCGAAACGACGCTACGCGATTGCCTTTGGTTTTGGCGGCCGGCACTAGGTATTTTTCGGCCTCTTCGCCGATTGTGATAACGTATTCGATTTCTTCTGGGTTGCAATAGTCGCCGACAGCGGCGTGGGCTGACTCGGAAGTCTCGCCCAACTCGTTCATCGAACCCAAAATCGCAAATTTCAGGGGCGCTTTGATCTGGTAGAGGGTTTTGAGCGCCGCGATTGCCGCCGATGGACCGGAATTATAAGTGTCGTCGATAATGGTCGTGCCGGCACGCCCGCGCAGCACATTCATACGTCCCGGAACAGTGTGAATCTCGTCCATTCCGTCGGAAATTTCCGCCGCACTCATGCCCAATTTGGCGCCGACCGCGCCAGCCGCAATGCCGGCCTTGAGGTTATGCTGGCCGATTAAACTGACAACCGCCGGCACATCGCCCAGCTCCGGCGAGATAAACTGCCCCGAAAAACCTTTCAAAACGTCCTGCTCGCCGACCGTTTCGAACCGATATTCCGCCGGCTCATGAATACCGTAAGTGTTGATTTTATCCGACAATATAAACTCGGCAAACTGCTCGTCAGTATCATCGCGGTTGATTAGCGTCGTGGCGCTGTAGCTGGTAACCGACAGTTCCTCTTTCGCTACCGCTTCGATAGTTTTGAAATATTCCATATGTTCCGGCGCGACACTGGTTACCACCGCGATATCCGGCCGCAAATACTTGCCGAAATGCGGGATTTCGCCGTTGTGGTCAGTACCGAGTTCTTGGACAATCACATCAACATCACTCTCCGCCTTAATCCGCTTTTTCATCGCCCCAAAAACCCGTAGCCAAGCCAGCGGCGAATGGACATGACCTTCCGGGTATTTAACACCGAGCAACGCCGGTGGTACCGACAGTTGGGTGTTGTGGTTGCCGTTTTCCATGCGCACCCTGAATTTTTTGCTCAGCACAGTAGCGATAGCGTTTTTAGTAGTGGTTTTGCCGACCGCGCCGACCACTGCCACCAGTTTAACTTCGGGGTGTTTTTGGAAATACTGGCGGACTAATTTCTCCAATTTATTTCTGATTATGATTTGAAACATGTTTTGATTTTACCTTATTTTTGGTGTTTATGCTATTTTTCAAAAACTGCCAATGGTCGTGGGACTGAATAAAGCTCAAGAACCACTGCCGTTTGATAAAAATCACCAACGCCAACAGGGCAATCACCGCCGCCACCACCAACACAATCCACAAATTCCCATTCAACAAGTTTGCGCCGAAAAAGTTCGTTACCAACTGCATTGGCGCTTTGCCGACAATCGAAATTATCATAATATTCCGAAACCGGATTTTGGTTAGCCCCGCCAAATAACCCACGATATCGTCCGGCATAAACGGGAACAAAAATATCAAAAACAGCACCATTTCCGCCGCTGGGTGGTCCAATAGCCAGTCCAACTTCTTGATTTTCTGCTTGTTAAAAAACTTTTCTAACAGCGGCCGACCGAATTTCCGGCTGATAGCCACCACCACCGCCATGCCCAAAGCCCCGCCGACAATCGTCAGTGGCAATCCCCACCAACCAAACACCGCCCCGCCGACCGCGCCGGTTACATTGCCCGGAATCGGTGCAAAAATCGTCTGAAAAGCCTGTAGCACCACAAAAATTATCGGCCCGAGCGGTCCAGCTGTGTTTATCAGCGCCATAACATGACTGGCGTTGCCAAAAAAATCCGACCACTGCGGCCACCAATGAATCCCCACAAAAGCCAAACCGCCCAACAAACACAACAAAATCAAGATGTTCTTAAAAGTCAGCATTTGGCGTAATTTTTTTCTAGTCATGTGTTAATTGTATCAAAAAAATGTTACAATGGCTAACAGCCAGCGCCGGCTGTCCCTCGCCGCTTGTGGGGCGTTAGCTCAGTTGGTAGAGCGATTGGTTCGCAATCAATAGGTCAGCGGTTCGAATCCGCTACGCTCCACCAAGCGATGAGGGATTCTGTAGTTACGCGGTTATCAGTTTTCCACACCTCAGCATTGTTGTAAATTTTACAACAATAACATTTGATTTTCTTATTAACATTATAAAACTTATGCTATAATAACCATATGGAAATGCGAAGAACCAAAGTTGGCAGAATTGCTAGTGGGAAATGTTGTCCCACACCACTTTGCTCCGCAAAGATGGTCTGGGACTGGCTCCTCTCTCTCTCTCTCTCTCTCTCGGTCAGCGCACCAAAACTTGTATAAGTTTGCCACAACCTTTAGTCTATTCAGCCTTATAATCCTAACCTGTCTTTTAACCTTCCCATTACTTTCAATTCCCAATGCTCTAGCTGACCCATCAAACCCCCTAAAGTCTTCTGAACCTAGCCTGTCCCTCAGCTTAGGCAGTATAACTTCAGTTAGTATTGCTGATGTTGTTCCTAATGCTCCGACTAAAACAGCTACTGTTACTATCAACACTACAACCGACAACCCAACTGGCTATAACACTACCCTTAGTACTAATCACACTACTAATACTTGCTTGTTACGTTCCACCGATACAGACTGTTCAACAACCACCAACAAGATTAGCCCAGTAACTGGTACTGTAACCAGTCCTGACACCCTAGACCCCAACCAATGGGGTGCAACCCTAGCTACAACCTTCACTAACTTAGATAAAGGCGATGATAGTGTTTGGTTTCAAGTGCCGAACCAGAACAGCTCTGTTATTATTAACACTACTACCACACCAACAGTTAGTACTGGGAACAGTCAAGATTTGACATTCGGCACTAAGGTAGA
>JAITSF010000033.1 GCA_031287975.1 Candidatus Nomurabacteria bacterium | reverse complement strand
TAAAACCGCTACCATTAATCGTAACGCGGCCGGCCGCCTTATAATCCACACCAAAGCCCGTGCCACCGGCAGTCGGACCGATATTTGGCGCCACCGAAGTAATAGTCGAATCGCCGCTAACTGTCAAGCGCGCTACCCCAGCCAACACCGCCGCCAGCAAAATCAACGTCATAAAAATTAGCGCTACCCCCCCCCACCGGCTTAGTAGAGAACAGCCCAAACTAAAACTTTTCCGAACACCGATCGTTCCCACATTCACTCCTTTCGCAAAAAGTATATTTTAACTATAGCGCTATGCTGAAAAAAATGCAAACATTTTTTTCTAACTAATCCCACTCACAAACACACCGAATCGCCAAGCTGTCATGGCGAAAAATATCGCAGATCAGGCCGCCAATCCCACATAAAAAACTTTATAAAGTCTTTACCCCGCCTACGCTATATCCTCCAACAACTCCGCCGTTTCAATAATCGCCGCAACAATTAGCTGCTCCAACGGGTCGGACAGTTCGCGGGTCTGACAAAGTTCGAGGTATTTATAATAAGCATTGCGGCGTTCCTTTTTGATGACAGGCGGAGTCAGTCCAAGTTGCAAAGCTTTGGCGAACAGCAACAGCCGCCCAGTCCGACCATTGCCATCGCTAAATGGATGAATGCGCTCAAACCCGGCGTGAGATTTGGCTAGCAAGGCAATCGGGTCGGCGGTTTCTTCGTTGACTTGTTGGCACCAAAGTTTAATAAGTTCGGGAATCTTTATAAAGTTTGCCAGCGGAACGCGCGCGCCGCTGATACGCGCACTGTGCTGGCGATACTCATCGCCCATCATCAGCAAAATTTCCGCATCAAAAGTTCCAAAAGAAAACCTGCCGCTAAGGCAGGTTTGTTTGGTTGGTTTTGAATTTGCGCCTTTCGGTACTTATGTTTAGCAACGTGAGAAAACAGCTGAATCTTGAAAAGTCCCTTGTGGTGCGAGTGAAGAGACTCTAACTCTCGACCTCTTCCTTGGCAAGGAAGCGCTCTAAACAACTGAGCTACACTCGCTCGGACGTGATAATAGTATATTTTATATAGCAAAAAAAATCAAGCTGTGATAAAATAAGGGTACAAAACAAGGAGGAAGAATGAACGATTTAGTATGGTTATGGATTGTGCTGGGGTTGTTGGCGCTGGTGGCGATATTCATTATTGCGCTGTTTAATAGTTTAGTGCGATTGAATAACCGAGTTAAGAAAGCTTACAGCGACATTAACATCTGGCTGAAACAGCGAGCTGATTTGCTGGGGAATTTGGTGGAGACTGTCAAAGGCTCGGCGAAATTCGAAAAAGAAACCATCGAAAAAGTTACTGAAGCGCGGTCTGGTATCACTGAAGCTGTTAAAAACGGCGCGGCGCCGGCAGAGCTGGCTCAGGCTGAGAACGTGTTGACTAAAACTGTTGGTGGATTGCATTTCGAGGCATATCCAAATCTGCAAACTGTCGGTAATTTTAAGGAGCTGATGACACAAATTTCCGATATCGAGGACAAAATCCAGTCCGGTCGACGCTTTTATAACGGCGGCGTAACCGAGTTTAACACCAAAATCGAGACTTTCCCGAACAACCTGTTCGCTAATATTTTGAAGTTTACCAAGTACGACTTTTTTGAAACTGAGGACCGCGCCGAGCTAGAAACCGGCCACAGCGCCGACAAGTCCACAGTGAGTTTCGAGGGGTAAAATGTATCGAGCTGTCAGCGCCAACAAACGCAACACTATTATAATTATGTTGATTTTCTTTGGGTTGATTGGTGGTTTGGCGTGGCTGTCGGCGGTTTATTTAAACGGCGGCTGGTCAGTGTCGTTAATGATATTCGCGATTGCGCTGAGCTATGCTGCCTTTGAATATTTTCTGGCTGGGCGGATTGCGATGTCTATCAACGGTGCGCGCGAAATTACCCGCAAAGACAATCCGCTGCTTTGGAATACAGTCGAAAATTTGACGATAACCGAGGGCTTGCCGATGCCGCGAGTTTTTGTTATCGAAGACGATGCGCCCAACGCTTTCGCTACTGGGCGCAATCCCAAAAACGCTATGGTAGCGGCCACGACTGGACTACTCGATGTTATGAATAAACGCGAGCTGACGGCTGTTATGGCGCACGAACTTGGGCATGTTAAAAATTACGATATTTTAGTCGCCACAATTGTTTTTGGGTTGGTTAGTGTGATTAGTTTAATTTGCGATATCATTCTTCGGATTACGATTTTTTCCGACAGCCGCGACCGCAATCCGATTTTCCTGATAGTCGGGCTGGCGGCGGCGATAATTTCGCCGATTGTAGCGCTGTTGACACAGTTGGCGGTTTCGCGCCAGCGAGAATATTTGGCGGACGCTACTTCGGTTCTAACCACAGCCGACACCGACGGTATGGTGCGCGCACTGGAAAAGTTAAAACAATTTGGCAAGCCGCTACAAAAAGAAAACACTTCGACAGCGCATTTGTTTATCAATAACCCGCTTAAAGCCGGATTTTTCAGTAAAGTTTTTTCAACTCACCCGCCGATTGACGAACGTATCAAACGGCTGCAAAATAACGCGGAGAAAATGTAATGAAAAAAACTTCCAAGAAAAAATCCCAAAAACCGCTTAGACAATACCACTTTTTAATTCGTTGGTGGGTTGGATTTTGGCGGGCGCTAAAAAGTTGGTGGCAGCGGCAAGTTAAACGCCGCCGCGATCTTGTCGGTCGGCGACCGCACAAGAGTTTGTTTTTAACTCGTCGCCGCGACGCCGCGCGCAGTTTCAAAATCGCTGGCTATATCCGTTTTAGCCGCGAAGTTTGGCGGGCGATTTGGCAAAGCAAAGGGATTTTTATCCGCTTTATAATATTATATTCGATTTTGTGGCTGCTGATTGTCGGCACGCTCGGGCAGGCTAATTATCTGTCGATTCGCGATTCGATAACATCGGTCAGCGAGAGTATGGGCATCGGCGAGTTGATGTCGATTTTCGCTTCGACCATTACCAGTAGCGGCTCAGAAGACGCCACTATCGCTTCGCAAACTATCACAGGGCTGCTGTTCTTGTTC
>JAITSF010000030.1 GCA_031287975.1 Candidatus Nomurabacteria bacterium | reverse complement strand
AATACTCGTAAACGATTCGTGAGCTCACATGAACAAAGTGTTAGATTATTCAAACAAGTAGGTGTAGATACACCTAGTATTGAACGGTATATAGCTAATGGTTTAGACCTTATATACTTAACAAGCGCTTTTGAACAAATAGAAGACGAGGGTTTAGAGCCAGAGTTTGTTTTTTATCCGGTTATGCCGCTGTGGCCAAAAATCAATAACCTCATCAGCTCTAACCTTTTAATAGTTAATAATAAGACTGCACCAGATGGCGATGTCAGGCTATTGGCTATTGAGGACGTCTGGCAATATGATCGACAAATCTTCCAGCAAGAAAAAGCTTCCGTGGTCAACAACCCGAACGCTCACTATGTTGAAAAAGACGGCTCAATCTGGGTAGCCTCAGTAATAAGTGGGACTAAGCACTCACAATACCTAAACCAAACTTTACAAGAATCTCTCAACCTAATCCAAATCAAAGACCCGAGGTCGAATCATGCCGGTCTTTCGCAACTCGTGACCTTGATCGCTCTCTCACTGCAAGCTGGGAAATCATCAATCGGCATGGTCGCTTGCACTTGGACGGGGCAAACATTCACAGATAACGAGGGGAACGCTCGTGCGGTTTGTGCCTCTTGTGATCTGGGGCATGATGTATTTGTCGATTCGACTGGTATTGATTTTCGCGATTATCTTATCGGTGCGCGACGCTCGGCGATAGGATAACGCCCTAGCGGGCGCAGAGGTTAGAGGATCTGCAGCAAGGACCGTCCTTGCTGCAACCGTCCTTAATAAACAAGATGAACAAGGTCTATATGAACAAGGTCATGAACAAGGTCGGACCTTGCAAAATGGGAAAATGTGGTATAATGACAGAATGAGTAATAAATTTGTTCAAATTCATACCCACCTGTTGCCGAGTTAGCCGGTTGGGTTTTGGATTTCCTGAAAATTGCGCCGGTTGATTCGGCGTTTTGAGTTTATTAACTAATTTTTAGGAGATTTGAAATGAAAGAAATGTATACACCGCGAGCGCGAGCCGCGGAAATTATCGGCGAACGGCAGCAGGATTCGACTTTAACAACTCGAGTCCAAGAATATTTGGGCGGCGAGTTGCCGACGGCCAAACTGGCCATCGGGCGAGTCAGCACTTATCTGGCTCGCTATGTCCCAGACGCCAGTCAACAGAGTTTGGAGTTTGCCGACCAAGCGGCGACTGATGGCTTCGAGCAGATTCTGTGGGCCAGTTACTTGGGCGACCAATTCAAGACCGCCAACAGTGAAAAAACCGCTCTGACGAAAGCCCCGATGAACTTCGCCAAGGGCCAATATCAATATGCCAACATTGTGCCGCCGGAGCGTCGAGAGGGCAAATTGGGCGAACTCCAGACCAAATTTGGTTACAGTTTGCCAGAGTATTATCAATATTTGCGACGTGTTGTGCTCGGCGAAAACGGCCAAGCCGACCTAGCGGACAGCGCCTTTGATATGACAGATTGGTACTGTGCCCAAGCCAAGCGTTTCGGCTGGGACGGCCAAAGTGCTAACTTGGCACCGTATTATTATCGGGCGATTATGGCGCTGTTGACGGTCTATGCGGCGCTCTATGATGTCGATAATTCTGGCACTGATAAGGCGCGAAACATCGATTTTACTAACAATGTGATGTATCGATCGGCGGTGGAAGTCGAGCGGACTTTGGGTGTTAAACCCGTAGTTGTAGCGCTGGAGACCCGCCCAGACTGGGACGACACCGACTTGCGATTTTTGACGACACAGGAAAAAGATATCTTGCTTAACCAAGGCAGCCAAGCGCTCTATGATTACCGATGTGGTATACTGGAGGTAAGATGACTTATAAAACTTTGCAATTTGGTGATGAAATCCGCGTGGTGGCACCGTCGATAAGTTGGCTGGAAACTCGGAAACGTTTGGCTGACTACGCTCGAGCGCAGACGCGGCTGGAAAGTTTGGGTTATAAAGTTTCGTTTGGCGACAATATCAAGCAGGTTTATCAGCAAGGCACAGCTCCGGCGCAGGCGCGAGCTGATGATCTCAACGCAGCTTTGGCTGACCGGCGAGTGCGGGCAATTTTAGCGGTAACTGGCGGCTGGTCGGCTAATGAGGTCTTGCCGCGGGTTGATTGGGCAGCGGCTCGCAAAGACCCGAAACCGCTGATTGGTTTTTCAGATATTACAGTGCTTCTGAATGCTTTTTACGCTAAGGCTGGCGCGGTGCAGTTTCTGGGGCCAAATTTTAGCACTCTCGGCAAGATGACTGAGTGGCGCTATACATTGGAGAATTTTCAAGCGGCGCTGTCTGGTCGGTCGGTCGAACTGGTTCGCAGCCAGCGCTGGAGCGACCATGCGCGCAAAATCCACGCCGGCAAAACTTGGCGGGTGTTGCAAAGCGGCGCGGCCAGCGCTCGGTTGCTGGGCGGGAATTTGGGGACTTTTTATCTGTTGCAAGGCACTCGGTATTGCCCGAAATTTGACAGCCCGTTTATTTTCGCTATGGAAGACGACGCTGAAGCTGGTAGTTTAACTGGTCGCGAAGTGGCGCGGCGGTTTGAGTCGCTGTTGCAGCTACCGAACTTTCGCGACAATTTACGCGGGCTGATTGTTGGGCGATTTGAAACCGCCAGCAAGGTGTCAACTAAGGAAATTTCCGAAATTATCCGGTCGAAAGATCTGCCCAAAGACCTGCCGATAGCCCTAGGTATCGACTTCGGACACACCTTACCCATCCTAACTCTACCTATTGGGGGCGTGGTAAAACTCGAGGTTGGTCGGCGCATTAAAATTGCCATTTAACTTTGAATAAAAATTTGATACAATAGTGGCAACTATGTTAGATATAAAATTTATTCGTGAAAATGCCGAGTTGGTGGAACGTAGCGCCAAGGATAAGGGTTATGATGTCGATATTAAAAAGTTGCTGACGCTGGATGTCCAACGCCGCCAGTTGACGAGCGAAATCGACAGCTTGCGCGAGCGGCGCAACTTAGTCGCCGCGCGGATGAAAGGCGGCAAACCAGAGGTCAAATTGGTCGAAGAAGGCAAAAATATCAAGACCGAGCTGGCTGGGTTGGAGGCAAAACTTATACAAGTTTCGAACCAGTTTGATGAGCTGTTAAAGTCGGTGCCGAACATTATGGCACCCGATGTGCCGATTGGCGGCGAGGAAAATTCGACCACTGTCCGCGAGTGGGGCGAGAAAAAAACCGGCGCGGTTGACCATTTGGATTTCGCCATCAAGCGCGATTGGGTGGATTTCGAGCGCGGCGCTAAAGTCGCCGGCGCTAAGTTTTATTACTTGAAAAACGGTCTGGCCGAGCTGCAGGCGGCGCTGTATCAATATGGTCTGCGCAAGGTTAGCCAGCACGGTTTTGGTTTTATGGACGTGCCGTATATGGTAAACGCCCGCACTATGACTGGCACTGGTTTTGCACCGCGCTCTAGCGACCAGTCCGACGAATACGCTATCGAGGGCGAGGATTTGCAACTAATCGCCACCGCCGAAATTCCGCTGACTGGCTATCACGCCGACGAAATTATCGACGAGGCCAAACTGCCGCTGCTCTACGCTGGCTATAGCCCGTGTTTTCGGCGCGAGGCTGGCGCTGCCGGCAAACACACCCGCGGGTTATTTCGGGTTCATCAGTTCAACAAGTTGGAAATGTACGCTTTTTGCACGCCGGAGCAATCGGCTGAGATTCACGAGCGGATTTTAGCGATTGAAGAAGAAGTCTGGCAAGAGCTGGGAATCGCCTACCGAGTTATCAACAACGCCAGCGGCGACATGGGCGCGCCGGCTTATAAAAAATACGACATTGAATATTGGTCGCCGGTCGACGGGACGTACCGCGAGCTGACATCGTGCAGCAACTGTACCGACTACCAAGCTCGAAATCTGAACATCCGCGTCCGGCGCTCGGACGGCCGAGTTGAAATCTTGCACACCCTGAACGGCACCGCTGTGTCGTTAGCGCGGACGTTAGTAACAATTATCGAAAACCATCAAGACGGCGAAAAGTTGATAGTACCGAAAGTTTTGCGGCCGTATCTTGACGACCGCGATATTTTGTGATAAAGTTACAAAAAAGGAGCTCATGGAGAAAGCAGCATTCACGCCGGTCGAAATTGTCCAAAACCAAGTTCGAAGACAGCTAGAAACAATCGGCACCACGTGTGCTTTTTTGGAAGACGACGATGTAGAGCGGCGCGGCATATTTATTAGACAATACGTCGAAAACCACCCGACCATTATCGGCGAAACTTTCGGCAAATCGCCGCGCGCAGCGATTTATGTCAAGCCAGATTTAATATCTGTTGATAACATACCAATAGACGAATATAGAAAATTTATTATTAAAGACAGGCTTGCGCTGGCTCTTATTAAAAAAATGCAACAAGTTTGCGGCGAGCTTGAGCTTATAGACAAATCGTCCGACACCGACTTGGACGGAGTCTGCCAAACATTTGAAAGTCTTACTAATCAACAGCCGCAATTTATACTCGACCAATCAGACGGCTGGGACGAAGAGTTGGCTCTGGCTTTCAACGGTTTAATCTGCGCCCGTTCGCCGTATTATCATTTGACGATGGGAGTTGATAGTTTTTATAACGGCGGCTGGCCGCGGAAAGACGTGCTGGGTCGACCACTGGAAGAAAGTCGTAATCTTAACACATTAAGCCTTAAGCCACTGACCGACCAATGGGATTTTACAGACTAGCGGTGTTTTATTTTGAGTAATTATGATATGATAAAGACATGAAGGGAAAATATGAAAATTATAGAAATAACAGCTAAACACCTGACACTCGACGCTAAGGTTAAAGGCTACGCTGGGGAAAAAGTTCAAAAAATGATAGATTACATTCCGCACAAGTCGCGCGAGTCGGCGCAAGCTAGTGTTAAAATCGACAAAGTCGAAAGCAAAGGCGGCGCTAAGTTAGAGTGTGAAATCCTGCTGACTTTGCCGGGCCGGCAATTGGTGGCCAAAGAATCCCACGACGGCGTACTGGCGGCGATCGACGGCGCCGAAGCCAAAATGCGCGGGCAAATCCGACAATACAAAATCGAGTTAGAGCGCGAACGCTCCAAGGGCGGGCTGTTCGGGCAGCTAAAACGCGCTTTGAAGCGCAAATAAAAAATGACGTGAAGGCAATTAAGGGATTAGCCGCCTAGAAGTGCGCGGGAATGCGGTGCTTTCTACTACCGAGTTAAGACCTAGCGACTTTGCGATTAGTCGATCCAGCCCCAAGCAAAACCCACCGTGCCTATC
>JAITSF010000001.1 GCA_031287975.1 Candidatus Nomurabacteria bacterium | reverse complement strand
CTTTCCGTCATCTTCATCATTTGTGGCCGTGTCCTCCTCTGCTAAATCGTCTTCAAACTCGTCGACTTCCTCTGTTAGCTCGTCGAACTCGTCTTCGTCGCTGTCGTCTGTGATAATTTCGACACTGCCCTCGGCGACCGGCTCGCCTTTGGTGGTTAACAACTCCTCCGCTTCGATAACTTCGTCGTCGCTGATTAAGTCAACCCTTAGACCCAAACCTTGTAGCTCTTTCATCAACACATTGAAGCCCTCTGGAATCTTTGGACCTTGAATCGGTTCGTTTTTGATAATCGCTTCGTAGGCCCGACTGCGCCCGACAACATCGTCGGATTTAATGGTAATCATTTCCTGCAGAGTCGAAGCCGCGCCATAAGCTTCCAGCGCCCAAACTTCCATCTCGCCGAAACGTTGGCCGCCGTTTTGGGCCTTGCCGCCCAGCGGCTGCTGGGTAACCATGGTGTATGGGCCGGTCGAGCGGGCGTGGATTTTGTCGGCCACCATGTGATGCAGTTTAATCACGTACATATTGCCAACCGTAACTTTTTCCTGGAACTTCTCGCCGGTTCGGCCATCATACAAGTCAACTTTGCCGTCCGCCGGCAAACCGGCTTTGGTTAGCTCTTCGGAAATCTGATCAGCCGAAATGTCGTCAAACGGTGGCGAAGCCACTTTGTAGCCCAAAGTTCGCGCTGCCATGCCGATATGAGTTTCAAACAACTGCCCGAGATTCATCCGGCTCGGCACACCCATCGGGTTCAAAACAATATCCACCGGCGTTCCGTCCGCCATAAACGGCATGTCTTCGACCGGTAAAACTTTCGCGACAATTCCCTTGTTACCATAGCGCCCAGCCAGTTTGTCGCCGACTTGAATCTTGCGCATATCGGCGATGAAAATTTCGATAACTTTCAAAACGCCGCTTTTCATTTCATGACCATTGTCGCGACTAAAAACTTTCACACCGACAACTTTGCCAGCCGTAGCGTTGCCAACGCGGTGGCTGGTATCGCGCACATCTTTGGCTTTTTCGCCAAAAATCGCTCGCAACAAACGCTCTTCGGAACTTAGCTCTTGCTCGCCTTTCGGGGTAATCTTGCCAACCAAAATATCGCCGGATTTAACCTCCGCGCCGATCCGTACAATACCTTCGTCGTCGAGATGTCGCATAGCTTCCTCGCGGGCGTTCGGGATATCGCGAGTTACGATTTCCGGCCCCAGCTTAGTATCGCGAACTTCCACCACGTACGACGAGATATTTATATTAGTCAGTTCATCGTCCTCCACAATCCGCCGGCTAATGGCGATACCGTCGTCCATGTTGTAGCCTTTCCACGGCATATAAGCCACAATCAAATCGCGCCCAATCGCCAATTCGCCATCGGCAATCGCCGCACCCTCGATAATCGGCTGACCAGCCTTAACTTTGTCGCCGCGATTAACCACCACGCGGCTGTTAAACGAGCGGTCTTCGTTCGACTTCACAAAATGCTCCGGTTTATAGGAAATCACTTCTTTCGGACCATATTTAATCTGGACTTCCTCGGCCTCAGCCTTAACCACTTCGCCGGCGGCGCGAGCGCACACCAACTGTGAAGTGTTTTTGGCGATATGATGTTCAATCCCAGTACCAACAATCGGCGACTGTGGATTGATCAACGGCACTGCTTGGCGCTGCATGTTAGCGCCGGTCAAGTTGCGGTCGATCCGGTTTTTGTCGATAAATGGAATCAACGCGGCGGTCGAACCAATCAGCGCCATACGCGACACATCCATATAAGTTACATCGTTAGCATCGACAGTTTCCGGACGCAAATTACGCCGGGCGGAAACATGTTTTTCGGCAAATTTGCCGGTTTTTTCGTTAATTTTAGTGTTTGATTCAGCAATTATCTCGCGGCTTTCCGAGTAAGCGTCCAGCCAAACCACTTCGTCAGTAACTCGACTTTTTTCAACTTTGACATACGGCACTTCAGCGAAACCATATTCATTTATCCGCGTATAAGATGCCAAATTTAGCACCAAGCCGACATTTTGACCTTCCGGAGTTTCGATTATACAAATCCGTCCGTAATGAGTCGGGTGGACATCGCGCACATCAAAACCAGCTCGTTCGCGGGTCAGACCGCCTGGGCCGGTCGTTGTCAACCGCCGCTTGTGCGCCAGCTCTGAGAGCGGGTTGGCTTGATCCATAAATTGGCTGAGTTGCGAAGTCGCAAAAAACTCTCGTACCGCCGCCACCACCGGCCGAGCATTGATCAAACCTTTCGGCGTCGCCGCCGCCAGCTCGATCATACTCATGCGGTCGCGAATGTTCTTCGCCAGCCGCGCGATACCAATACGATATTGATTTTCGACCAACTCGCCAACCATCTTAATACGGCGATTATACATCGCGTCGATGTCGTCAACAGCGCTCTGGGAGTTGTTCAAACTAATAATTTCCGCCACAATCGCCACTAAATCGTCCAGCGTAAAAACTCGATTTTTGGGATCTTGATCGTCGATATTTTGGTTTAAGCGCTGATTAAACTTGAAGCGCCCGACTTTACCTAAGTCAAAGCGATGAAAGTCAAAAAACATCCGCTCTAAATATTTTTTAGCGTCATCAACCGAAGCTTGCTCGCCTGGCCGCACCGCCCGAAAAACTTCTTTGATAGCCTCGCCAGCGCTGGACGATTTGTCCTTCGCCAGAGTCTGCTCGATAAATTTAACTTCGCCGCTGTCCACACCTTTAAAAGTCTCGCGGATATTTTGGATCGTTAAGCCGAAAGTTTTCAACAGCGCTGTTACCGGCAGCTTGCGTTTGCGGTCGATTTTGACATAAATCACGCCGTTGTTGGCCTTGGTCTTGGCGTTGTAACTGGTCTCGAACTCCAACCACGCGCCGCGCGACGGGATAACTTTCGCGCCGTAATAATTGCGGCCGTCCTCGCGACGCTCGGCGTTGAAAAACACGCCAGGGCTACGGATCAACTGGCTAATCACCACCCGCTCCACACCGTTAATAACAAAAGTACCGCGCTCGGTCATCCACGGATAATCGCCCATGTAAATCCGCTCCTCGCTAACCTCGCCGCTGGTTTTGTTGGTCAGCTCCACAGTGGTGTAAAGCGGCGCCACAAAACTGGTGTTATTAAAGCGCGCCTCGGCCTCGGTTTCTTTTGGAAGCTCAAACTCATACGATTTGAAGTTAATTGTCAACTTCTCGCCAGTGTAATCGTCGATCGGGTTAATCTCGCCGAAAATTTCGTTGGTGCCGGTTTCGACAAACTCCTGCCATGATTGTTTTTGATGTTCGACCAGATCCGGCATGTCAAGTATAATATTCTGGGCTGAAAAATACTTGCGCTCTGTGATGCCGTTTTTGGTAATTTTTGAGACTGTTTTTGCGGTCTTCGCCATGTTTAAACTCCTTACGCTCGTTGCTTAATATTGCGGCGGAAGCCCCCACTCCAGACACAAAAAAGCCCCTCTCGCCACAGAGGTACTTAAAACCGACTGAAATTCACTGCTTCATTACCACCCAGTTTATCGCCCCAATATTTATTTGTCAAGGACTTTTTCCAACTTTTCCACAATATTCTCCATCTTTGGGCGACATTTGCGCGACTACACACTAAAACTTCCACAACCAACACTCAAAGGCGTACTATTACGTCTCTGTCAGCAATTGTATCACACTTATGCTTTTTTGTCAATATTTAAACAACATTCCCCACTTTTACAAGGTCAGACCCTGTTTACAGACCCTGTTTACCAAGGTCAGACCCTGTTTACCATTCCCCACTTTTACAAGGTCAGACCCTGTTTACCAGACCCTGTTTACAAGACCCTGTTTACCTGTTTACTAAGGTCAGACCCTGTTTACTTCCCTCAAGCTGGCGTCAAACCCCAAATGGATAAGGACCGTCCCTGCTGCAAGTTTATGCAATATTTACTACCAAATGTCTGCGGCAAGGACCGTCCTTGCTGCAGTTGTTTGCAAACAAATTGTGTTTCGCCCCAAAGTAATCGCCATTAAGCAGTTTTCAAACACCAAATATACTCTTGCGACTTTAATTATATATACCTTGGACTATGATTTGAATGTCAGATATATCCACTACCCCATCATAATTCATATCAATACCACGTTCTAAAACATGCTCCCATTTTTCTGGGTCATTATCTGGAGTAACATTATTAAAAACCTGTGCATAAGTCATGTCTGCTAAACTAACCTTGCCATCTTGATTTAAATCAAACCTGTCATAGGACATAAGACACCGCGCGCTAAACCCGTAACTGCGACTGACTGCGGCAGTGGCTGGGATGACACTTGACGAATCAAATTGTAAGCTATGGGCAGTGTTGGCATCACTCACGGTGGAAGACCAGAAATAGCCGCTGCTGCCCTGACTGATGAAGCCTGAATTATAGAGCCCAGAAAACGCGCCCTGCCAATTGCCAGAAAGCTGCCAGCCGACAGCATGAGCAGAATTTCCGTAATTAGAACTTGTAGTGCCTGCACCGTTGTTATGCATCGCGGCGTTTAATTGGTAAAACTCATTAGTAGGGATATCCCATGCGCCGCCCTTTGGCAAACGCCAGTTGGCTGGACAGATGTCTCCGGCAGCCGTGTCGGGGTAAGTGTTATAGCTTTGTGGAGCGGTAGTGGCAGTCGCAGTATAAAAGTTATACAAGTAACCACAACCCGTAATACTGCCATTGCCAATATCGCCATTCGTCCCCGCGCAGTAACTAGAAGCGCCAGGGTCCCAGATTCGCAAAACATCGTACCCGTTGCTGTTCGTGCCTGGTGCTGGTAGAGTAACTGGGCTATTTTCGGCTAGAATATTAGTATTGTAGTTTGTTAATTGTACACCAGCTAGCTTGAGGTTATCTATCATCCAACACTTGCCATCTGGTAATTTCTTAATACGATAATCCTGATTGTTCCTAATATCTCTGAGAATAACCACCTCTCCGAGCGCAAGGCTTGAGCATTTGCTGAGTGTAAAAGACTGCATGGCTGGTGGCGGTGGTTCCACGCACTCTGGATCATCAAAGGGGATATCTTCGTCCCATTGACACGGTACCATAGCCCCAACAGCCGTATAAGTAATAGTAGTCTTATACTCCCCCGCAATAGTACCTAATGTCAACCTAGCCCCATAATAAGCCCTAAAACTAGTCAACGGTGCAGGACTTCCCCCCAAAGCCTTATCAGTC
>JAITSF010000036.1 GCA_031287975.1 Candidatus Nomurabacteria bacterium | reverse complement strand
TCTGTATATTCTGTGTCTTTAAATCCCCAAATAATTTTACAGCCAAGTTTACCCCATAATTTTTTTACAGATAAAAATGTATCATAATCCTTTGCCAACTTATTGTAAGTATTTTTTATCGCATCATTTTTGTTCATATTTTCTCCTAAGTATCCATTTTAGTATATTCCATTATTTTGTCAATCTGCAGCAAGGACGGTCCTTGCTGTAAATTAGCTTTGAAAATGCGTGCGAAATTGCCTACATGGTTGACTATAAAAAGATTGCTTTGTCAGGTATCCGAGGTGTTGGAACAAAATTGGCTATAGCGAAAAGAAAACACCTAGAGGAAAATCTTGGTTTAAAAACAATGTTTGCCACAGTAGAACCAAACAACATTAAAAGTATTAATATACTAAAAAGAATAAACTTTGATAAAATAAACAAGCATACAATTGAAGGCAAGGAGGGATTTTTTAGAGATTTGTATGTTTATCATTCAAACAACGAGGAGAAAACATGTTAGAATTCGAGAACCAAATCGCCGAAATCGAGCAGCGGTTTACTTCTTATGCCGCTACCTTTGGTGCGAGAGTCGGTTTTGGAAAAATTACAAAATGTTGGGCGACTTTTTAATAAAATCCATCCAGATTGGCGGTTGGTGGTAACTGAGGGTTGGCGATCGCTTGAGGTCCAAACCAGAAAATTTAATGAGAAGTATCGGGAGCTAGAAAATATTGAACTGGCACATCGAATGATTGCGGCGCCGGTTGTGGCTGGGCATCCGTCTGGCGGCGCGGTTGATGTGGCGTTTTTCGATATTAAAGCCTATGATGTCGCAAGGTTTTGCGCCGTACGACGGCGAGTGGTGGCATTTTAGTTATGGCGACAGAGAATGGGCAGCATGGTATTGGGGTTGATATGTTGGCGAACGACAGTCGGGAATTTCGCGATGGTGTGGTCGAAATGGTTTCGCAAATCCAAACTTACGGCGCTGATATCGTTGGCATTGCTTGTAATACAGCTCATATTTATATTGACGATATCAAGTTGCAGCCCAACACACAGTTTATAAATTTAATTCAAGAAGTTGCTGACAAAACTAAAAAATACGGTGCTGTGAAGTTCGGCGTGTTGTCGTCGTCCGGCACTAGGAAGCAAAAGTTGTATCACAAATATCTCGATTTAGCCGCGGCGGATTACCAAGAAGCCAGCAGCGCTCAGCAAAAATTATTAGACCAAACAATCGACTTAGTGATGGCGCACAAAGAAATCCAAGCCGCCGAGCCGCTAAACCAAGTTATGCGTCAAATGTTTGAATCTGGTATCAGCCACTTTATTTTGGGCTGCACCGAACTGCCGATTGCCTACAGCGCCATCGACAGCTATGCCCGAACCGAATACAATGTCATAGACGCCAACTGGATTTTGGCGAAATCATTAGTTGATAAATATTATCAGAAACAAATTTAAACTTACGTTGGAGTTTTAATTTACCTATGATATAATGCTTAAGATATGAAAGTTGAAGAGGGAATTGTTGCGGTTGAAACTGCGCCCAAGCGGCGGTTGAGTTTGGTGTTCATTGCGCTGGTGATTGGTCTGGGCCTGGGTTTTTGGGGTGGTCGGCAGGTAGCTGATTATGGCGACCGGTTGGACTATGCCCAGCTGGACGAAGTTTATAAAGTTTTAGACGCTAACTACGACGGCGAAATCGACACCGCCAAGTTGATTGACGGCGCTAAAAAGGGTATGGTGGCGGGCTTGGAAGACCCTTATACCCAGTACTTTTCGCGGATTGACGCCCAAGAATTTAATGAAGACCTAGAAGGCGAGTTTACTGGCGTCGGTATCGAGCTGAACAACAAAGACGGCAACTTGATAATTGTCGATGTGCTAGACAACACACCGGCCGAGCAAGCCGGGCTTAAGGCTGGCGACGCGATTTTGAAAGTTGACGAAACCGACGTAGCGGCTTGGGCTAGTGAGGAAGCCGTCAAAATTATTCGTGGCGAAGCCGACACTAAAGTTCGGCTAACCATCGCTCGCGATGCTGCTGTCCAAGAATTCGACATCACACGCTCCAAAATCAACAACCCGAGTGTCAAGTACCAAGTCAAAGACGGCGTCGGGATTTTGTCGGTGTTGCGCTTCGGCGAAACCGACACTGCGCGTTTGGCGAAGTATGCTGCTGAGGAATTTGTCAAGCAAAAAGTTCGCGGTGTGGTGTTGGATTTGCGCGGCAACGGCGGCGGCTATGTGTCAGCAGCGGTTGATCTAGCCAGCCTGTGGATTGACAAAGGTCAAGTTATTACCACCGAAAAAGTCGGGCAAATCACCAGCGACAGCGAGCTAGCCGTCGGCGGCAATATTCTCAAAGGTTACCAAACTGTGGTGTTGATAGACGGCGGCTCGGCCAGCGCCTCGGAAATTGTGGCTGGCGCTCTTAAAGACTACAATCTCGCCGTCATCGTCGGCAGCCAATCATTCGGCAAAGGCAGCGTTCAAACCATGCAGCCGCTCCGTAATGGCGACCAGCTCAAAATTACCATCGCTCGTTGGTACACGCCCAACGACAATAACATCGACAACGCCGGCATCTCGCCTGACGAAACCGTCGAGTTCGACTCCGAAGCTTATAAAAACGGTGTCGATAACCAACTTAACAAAGCTCTGGAACTGCTAAAAAAATAGTTATAGCAATACGCTATATATGGTGTGTGGTACGCTATATATAGCGTATTGTCAAGTTTTCCACAGTTTTTTGGAAAAAATGGGTAGAAAATGGTAAAAAATGCTTGATTGTGGGTAAAAGTGGGTATATACTTGGGCTAGTGGCAACCGGTCCAAGAACAAATACCGGAACATAAAAAAAGATCAGCATTAATAAACAAAAGAAGGGAACAATGAGCAGAGTGGATTTTTTCGAGCGGAAACTGGACGACAAACGCCGTTTGACGATACCAAGCGAAGTCCGCGATGAATTCAACTCTGGCGTCGTTATCACGCGCGGCTTTGGCGCTTATCTTCATCTCTATCCTAAAGACGTTTGGGATCGCGATGTCGAAGCGGCTTTGGCTGGCGACATACTCGACGAAGCCATCGCCGACAAAAACGTCAAGTTTCGGATCGGTAAAATCGAAACCAAGCTTGACGGCAAACAAGGTCGTGTGGCGCTCGAAAAGTTTCACCTTGAATATGCTGGAATTACCCATGAAATCGTGGCTGTGCGGGTCGGAAGTTATTTCCGCCTGATGAGTCCCGAAGCCGCAAATGCACTTTAACATCACGAAGGACAGCTATCTGTCTATCATCAGCAACGGAGCTAAGTCGCCGTCTGGAAACAGAGAAAAGACTCTTGCACTTTCATTGGATACCTCCCAATAACTCCAATGATCTTCTGTCAAGAAGACACACATAAGTCTCTCATTTGCCGTTATCTCGTCCCCAATGATGGTAACAGCAAAAGAACACAAAAAAACAAACATTGCGAAAACAAACAGCAGATGTATAGACAGTTAGATGTCCTCCGTAACGGATTTTCCCTGAATTTGGCGCATTTCGGCGTTGAAGCCTGTGTTACTCGCCAGACGTATGTTAAATACGTCAGGCTGCGTTACTCGGCTTCGCCTTGAACTGCATCCAAATTCAAGAAAAATAACTTTTTTCGGGAAAATGGTATAATAAAAGCATATGAAAACACCACAACAACTTCATATTCCAGTATTGCTCGATTCTGTCGGGCGCTATTTAGCGCCGCGGGCAGGTGAGAAGTATCTTGATTTGACTGCCGGCTATGGCGGGCATGCTAGCGAGATATTGAAAATCACTCAAAACCCAGAACAGGCAGTGCTGGTTGACCGAGATAAAAATGCTATTCGCGAACTGAAAAATCAGTGTGGCCTCGCGAATGCTGAGTTTTTGCATAGTGATTTTTTAGCCGCTGCTAAAAAATTGCAAGACTCAGGGCGAAAATTTAATCTCATTTTAATGGATTTAGGGGTGTCTTCCGCTCAGCTCAACCTGCCAGAGCGCGGTTTTTCGTTCCAATTGGACGGACCGCTCGACATGCGTATGGACGAGCGCCAAAGTCGAACCGCCGCGGAGGTGGTAAATCGATCGAGCGAGAAAGCTTTATGCGAGATGATTGTCAAATACGGTCAAGAACCGGTCAAAGTTGCTAATCGGATCGCCCATGCTATCCGTCTAAACCGACCGTTTAGTACTACTAAACAGTTAGCGGACACCGTTGCGAAAGTACATCACGGCAGAGGGAAAATACATCCCGCTACCCGCACCTTTCAGGCTATTCGTATCGTAGTTAATGACGAATTGCGCCAGCTGGCTGAAGTTCTGCCGATTGTTGTTGAACTTTTAGAAAGCGGCGGACGGATCGGCGTTATTAGCTTTCACAGTTTAGAAGACGTTATTGTCAAAAACTACTTTAACGAACATAGCCGGTCTGGCTTTGAGGCGACGTTGTCGCTGATTACCAAAAAACCTGTTACAGCCAGCCCTAGTGAAATTGTTTACAATCCGCGTTCGCGCAGCGCTAAGTTGCGGGTCGCAGTAAAAAAATAAAAAGGAAGGACTTGTCATGCCTATTAAAGTCATCAACAAGTCGCGCGCTCAAAAAATCGTGGTTCGACACGGCTAAAACGCGCTAAAAATTGTCTTTGCTCCAGCCCGTACGCGGGCTGGGGGTGGGGACTGGTATAGCCAAAAAGGAAAATTATGACAGCAAAAAGACTAAGTTTCACACCAACTCGGCATCAAAACAATTCGATGTTTACACGCGGCCAAAATTTGACTTCGTTTGAAGCGAGGGGCAAAATCGGGCCGGTTTTTTCGGTGATTTTGATTGTTGGTTTGATTGCGGTTTTGAGTGTGATGTATTTGTTCCAGATCACTAAATCAACCAGCTACAGCTATGTTTTAGACAGTATTGAAACCGAAAAAGCCGAGCTTTTGGCGGAGAGTGAAGATTTGCGTAACGAAAACGCGCGCCTGCAGAGCGCTCAAGCCACCGCTAACAGCAATGTGGCGGCTTCGATGACAACGCCGGCCACCATCGAGCAAGTCAACTAAGGTGGAAATATGGAAAAAACCAACAACTTCAGCCGCGTTCAGATTCTGTTGGGATTGTTGTTTTTGGCGTTTGTGATTTTGGGGTTTCGGTTGTTTAAGATTCAGGTTTTGGAGCATCAGCAATGGGATAGTATGGCTTCGGGGATTCAGAGCCAAAAGTCGATTATTAGTCCTAATCGCGGCGAAATTTACACGCGGCTGGGCAGCGACACTGCGCCGTTAGTTTTGAATGAAACGATCTATACGATTTTTGCTGATCCGCAGCAGATCGTGGGTGCTCAGGAAGTTTTTGACAAAGTTCGCGGGGTGGTGGGCGATAAATTTGAAGCTAGTTTGGAGCAGCTGGGCGATAAATCGTCGCAGTATGTGGTTTTGGCGCGCAATTTGTTGAATGTCGAGAAGAATCGGATTAAGGAATTGGATCTTGACGGTGTTGGTGTGCAGCGTGGCAGTCGGCGGTTTTATCCGGAAGCGGCGATGTTGGCGCAGACTTTGGGGTTTGTTAACCGCGACGGTGTCGGGCAGTATGGTGTCGAGGGCGAGTTTGATGAAATTTTGAAGGGCAAGCCGGGGCTGCTAACCGGTATGACTGATGTGTCGGGAACGTTTTTGCCGACTAGCCAATATTACACGCGGATTCCGTCGGAGGACGGTGCTAGTATTGTGTTAAGTTTTGATCGCAATATTCAATATGCCGCCGAGAAAATTTTGGCGGACGGTTTGAAAAATGTTAACGCCACCACCGGTAGCATTATTGTTATGGATCCGCAAGACGGCTCGGTCAAGGCGATGTCGAGTTTGCCATCGTATAGTCCGGCGGACTATGGCAAGGTCGAGAACGCCAATTTGTTTTTGAATCCGATTGTCAGCAACCCTTTCGAGCCAGGTTCAGTAACTAAAGTTTTTACAACCGCGGCGGCGATTGACACCAATGTTGTCAGCAAGGACACGACATTTTTTAATTCCGGCTGTGTCAAAATTTATGAGGATGAGATTTGTAATGTGGAGCGCAAAGTCGACGGGCAGAATTTAACAATGACGGATGTTTTGCGACACTCACTTAATACCGGCGTGGTTTTTCAGTTGGAGCAAATGGGCGGCGGCGCGATTAACGACCGCGCTAAAAATGTTTTGTATAATTATTTTCATGAT
Organism: Candidatus Nomurabacteria bacterium; assembly: GCA_031287975.1. Classification (GTDB taxonomy): domain Bacteria; phylum Patescibacteriota; class Saccharimonadia; order Saccharimonadales; family Saccharimonadaceae; genus JAISDN01. The sequence continues at coordinate 1,103 of JAITSF010000036.1, read as the reverse complement.
AAATTTCGGTTTGACGAGTTGACTGGAATTGAACAGACACCGGAACCGACGGGGCAGTTGACAGCGCCAAACTCGGACGAAGCTTGGGATATTCGCTACGCTAACATGACTTTCGGGCAGGGTTTTACGACTACCATGATCGAGATGGCAACGGCTTTTTGCGCTTTGGTAAACGGCGGGACTTATTACCAGCCGCATTTGTTGTACGGCCGATTGGACGACAACGGGCGTGTCGCAAAACAAGAGCCACAAGTGGTCGCTAAAGATGTTGTAAAATCTACAACATCTGACACGATTCGACAAATGATGCACGAGGCGCGTGGCAAAAAAGACAGCGAAGACTCGGGGCATTTTGTTGGTTCGAAGTCGGGTACGGCGCAGATTTATGATGCCGCCACCGGCAAATATTCAGAGGAAAATTACATCGGCACACACATTGGTTTTGGTGCTGATGCGGCGGGGCAGGCAAAATATGTTATAATGGTAAGGGTTGACGATAGCCGCGCTGGCGGCTATGCCGGAACAATAGCGGCCGGCCCGATTTTTACCAGCATGAGTAATTGGATAATTAGCTATGAAGGGATAACAAAATGATAGATATGACAAGTGATATTATCGCTGGCGCTGTGACTCGAATGTTGATTTTGGCGGGTGTGGCGGCATTGCTGTCGATGATTATTACGCCGATTTTTACTTACTTTGCGTATAAATACAAGCTTTGGAAAAAACAGCGCTCCGATGATGTTTCCGGCGAGAAACTGAAAGTTTTTAATTCCTTGCACGCTCATAAATTCCGGCGCAATATTCCGACTATGGCCGGGCTGATTTTTGTGATCACAATTGCGCTGACAACTTTGATTTTTAACTTTTCGTATAATACTTATTTGCCGTTGGCAGCGTTGGTGTTTGGTGGTGTGGTGGGGCTGATTGACGATATTTTTAATTTGGTGTCGGACGGTATCGGCAAGGCCGGTATGCGACCTTGGCTGAAGTTCACGCTGATGACTTTGGCGGGGCTGGCTTTTGGTTGGTTTTTCTATTCTTTCCTGGGCGTTTCGGCAGTTAAAGTGCCGTTTGACGGCGCGTTGGAGCTAGGTATTTGG
>JAITSF010000057.1 GCA_031287975.1 Candidatus Nomurabacteria bacterium | reverse complement strand
GTATCGTCCTCAAGTGTTGTAAAATCTACAACAATACATTCCGGTGTGCCGATTTCATCTTGGCGGCGATAGCGCTTGCCGATATTACCGTTGTCGTCGAACTCGCAAACAACTTTTTCCGACAGCCCGGCAAAAACTTCCCGCGCTTTGGCCACCAATTCCGGCTTGTTTTTCAACAACGGAAATACCGCATAACGCACCGGCGCTAAATCGGCCTTCAACTTCAAAACCACCCGCTCGCCGCCGTCCGGTGTCTGCTCGACACTATAAGCGTCGGCCAACACTGCCAAAAACGCTCTCCCCAAACCCATCGAGGTTTCCAAAATCCACGGAATATATTTTTCGCCGCTTTGGGGGTCGGTGTAGTTCAAATCCGTCCCAGAATATTTCATGTGCTGGCCCAAATCATAATCCGTCCTATCGTGAATCCCCTCGACTTCGTCATACCCATAACTCGGAAAATTATACTCAATATCCCAAGCGTCCTTAGCATAAAAAACCAAGTGATCATGCTGCTTCCAACGCAAATTCTCTTGGTTAATGCCCAAATCCTTAACGTACCAATCAAAACGCTCCTTCTTAATCCGCTGATACGGTTCGACATTTTGCTCCGGCCGAATAAAATACTGGGTGTCGGCCTGCTCAAACTCGCGACACCGAAACAGGAAATTACGCGGGCTGATTTCGTTGCGAAAAGCCTTGCCGATTTGCGCAATCCCAAACGGAATTTTCATACGCGTGGTGTCCACCACATTCTTAAAGTTCAAATAAATCCCTTGGCAAGCCTCGCCCGGCAGATAAACCGGCGTCTCGCCTTTGTTAGTGAAATCGCCCAAATTTGACTTTACCAGCAAATTAAACAACTTAACCTCTGTAAAATCCTTCTTGCCGCAAACCGGACACTTAATCTTGTCGCGGTTACCGTCAAACAGCGTTTCCAGCTCTTCTTTAGTCATCTTTTCATCAGCCTCAACGCCCAATTTAGCCAGCTCTTTATCCACTCGAATCCGCGCGTGGCAATTCCGACACTCCGCCATCGGATCAGCAAACCCACCGACGTGCCCCGACGCCACCCAAACTTTCGGGTCCTTAAACATAGCGCTGTCCAACCCGACATAGTCCGGTTTCAATTGCACATTGGCCCGCCACCAAACCCTTTTAATATTATTCAAAAGCTCCACACCATACGGCCCAAAATCATACAACCCCGCCATACCGCCATAAATCTCGCTGCCTTGATAAACAAACCCGCGCCGCTTACAAAGTGATATAATATCTTCCATATGGTTATTATAGCTTAAATATACACTATAGTAAAGCTGAACTAATTAAGAGCCCTGCGATTAAGCAGGACTCTTTCGTGTTACGTGTCTATCTTAGCTAGAACTACTAGCCGAAGTGCTAACAGTTCATCAGCTTCCAATACAATTGGGAAAGGGATGACGGCTTTTTCGCCGTATTCATCGACCAATACCAGCAATGAAAAAAATTCTTTCATCCTGATGTACTGATTGATATCTACCCCGGTATCTTCCGGCCATACCTGGTCGGAAATCCTTCCCTTCCACTCTGCCACCGTAGTGGCATAATCTGTGTAAGGGTGGGTAGACCCGCCGGCGTCACTGCAACCCAAAATAGGTTTGCGGTCACGATGCCAAAACTCCACATGGAGTTCTGACTCATCACCGGCTGCCAATCGGCGGGCGGCCTCAAACCAAGCTTGGTTGCGTTCATCACACCCAAGCTCCTCCGACATTGGATCGAACGGGATACCCTTTATTGTCGAAATTATACTCATTTTTGTCTCCTTCCTTAGAGACGAAAACTTGGACCCACTTTGGTCCACCATTGAAACGTCACAAACGTCAACGCCTCAATGGCGGAACAAAGCTATTTTTGCGTAAACACGATTTAAAGGTACTAGACAATAAGGGTCATACGGCTTTCTCTTATATTATCAAGAGAAAGCCCTGTAATTACAAGGCGAAAATCGTTCTGTAACCAATCTTAAAACCCAGATTGTCTTATGAACGTAAAGCTAATTACTTAACCTTACTACCTTATTATATCAAACATAATCGCTTTTGTCAATATCTTTTTCATATTATTGCCTAAATAGCAATATTATCCCCTAAACTTTGGCGGCAATTTGCGCCAAATGTAAGCAATCGTCGATAATAGTCTCGATACCAGAAACTTTAGTGATAATTTTCGGCTGGTTGTTGGAAATCACTCTCAATAATTTAATATGCGCCGAACTGCAGGGGCCGTTTTCGTCAAACCGAAAAACCTCGTCCGTGCTGTCGAAATGGTAAGTCGCATCCTCGACCAATTTCATACCGCTGCTATCAGTCGCCAAATTCAGCTCATTGCCCAGCAGCCTCGCCAGCCGCAAGAAAAACCAAGTTTGAGTGATTTTCAGCTCAATCGACTGGTCGTCTAAAGCCTTAAAAGTCTCGTCTAATAGCTCAAAAAACTCAGGTTCATCAATCGTCTGACTGGCGCGCGAAACTTGTTTAATGGCTTCGTAGCCGAATTGAAGGCGGCCGTAGTCGATGATAATATTGCCGTAAAAAACCTTCATTTTAGCGCCAGTCAGTGTGGCGATTTCGCCACTGCCGACATGCAACACCATATCGCAAACCGTAAACAGCTCAATCGCTCCTGCTAAGCGCGATTTTTCCTTACGTACACCGCGCGCCATAACCGACATTTTGCCGTCTTTCGGCGTAATAACCTGTAAAATCCGGTCAGTTTCGCCGTAATTAGTGCGTTTTAAGACAATTGCGTCGGTTCTAAGGCTCGCCATATCGCAAACTCTCCCTTAAAATATCCGGTGTCAACCCAGTTTTATCCAAAATCGCCGCCACACCGTATTGTCGCCAATCCTTAATATTTAGCCGTTTCGCCTCTGGTGTCAGCAAAACTACCGGCAGAGTTTTAGTGTCTGTCCAAGATTGCAGCTCATTTAGCAGCGTCAGCCCATTGCGTGTGCCTAAATTTAGGTCTAAATATATCATATATGGTATATTTTTCTCAATTTCCGCCATGGCCTCTTCCGGCCCACCAACCACCACAACCGACCGGTTTTCTAGCATATTCGCCAAACTCTGACTATACCATTTGTCGCTATCTATAATCAAAATATAACTCATCGCAGCGTCTCCAATATCGACAACTGCCGGCTAACTGGCAATAGCGCCCGAAAAGTCATTCCGCCAGCGTGATGGCGTGAAATTGCCAACTGCCCATTCATAGCAACAGCAAATTTTTCCGCCACTGCCAGCCCTAGCCCAGACATTAACGGCCGCGCCGCAATCGGTCGGCTAAATTTGCCTAAACTTTGTTGCAAACGCCGAAATTGCGCCAACTCCACAATCGGACCGTTATCGCGAACCGCCAGCTCAATTTTACCTTGATTTATGCGTGTCATGATATAAATTTTCCCATTTTCTGGACCAGATTGCAAAGCATTATCAAGCAGACCAACCAACAGTGCCTTCAATAGCTCGCGGTTGCCGACACAAACCGCCGTTTTTCGGCTAATCCGGACATTAACTTGCTGTTTTTTAGCCCGCGCCAACAGCAACATTTCATCAGCCGCCTCGCGACACAAACCCGCCACCTGTACCGGTTCGAACTCAAACAAAGCTTCTTCTAAACGCGCCGCTTTGGTCAGATTATCAGCCAAACGCAGCGATTTCTCCGCCGTCAAACGCATTTGCTGGCAAATCTCAGCGCGCCGCGCCGGCTGGGCGGCTTTTTCCAGCTCCAAAGCCAACTGCCGCATCAAAACCAATGGTGTTTTCAGCTCGTAGGCGCAAGCCGCCAGTGATAAATCTACTCCCTCGCTGTTCATAAACCTATTGTATCAGAAATAAAAAATCGTTGTCGTTTATGAATAAATTATTCCAAATACCGAAAACTCGGCAGAATTATATCGTCAAAATCCAGCGCAAATTGGGCGGCGTCGCTACGAATTAAAATCGTCTTGTCGCGCAATTTCAAAATCACAATTGTGCCTTCCAGTAAAGTTTCGTTGATAGCACCGTCAAACCGAATACCCTCATAACCAGCGAAATCATCGGTCTGCCCAACATTAACAACAGTGGCCCGCAACTGACCTTTGGCGACTAAAGCTTCATACTCACTAAGCGCCGTTTCATACTGTTTGCCCACCACCGCTAGTCGCAACGACATGACTGTGGTGTCGCTGACTGTCGGCACAATTCCGGGATAAAATACCACTTCATAACCGGTTTGACTAAGTTGACTGTTGTAAACCGACCAAGTTTTCGGATAATTAAAGCGAATCGAGCCAAAATCCGACGGTCCGACATACTCGGCGTACGGTTTCTTGGCTTCCTCGAAAAAATGCGCTGTGTCTTCCTCTTTTTGAGTCAATTTGGCAGCACCAACAGCTTGACTGACAATCGTATCGCTCTCGGTTTTATACTTTTCAACTTCCGTACTAGTCGACAAATAACCGACCAAACCCAAAATAGTGGTTAGCGCGAACACCACCGAAGCGACCAAAAATACAGTTTTCGATTTATCCATAACAAAATTATAGCATAAACATTTTAGAAATTATACAAAAATGCGCCTTTGGTGTGTTTGGCGGCTTTTTTCGTCGGTAGCTCAAACCCAAAAGTGATAACACTAAAACCGCTTTTTTGAGCTTGTTTTAAAAAATATTCTTCTAACTTCCGAGCGTCGCGGGTCAGCGCGAAAACATAAACCGCTGTTGTCCCCGCCGGCAAATCCTGCCGCCAAAAGTTCCTCAACCGAACTTGTATAAAATTGTTCTTTAAAAACCTCAGCTTCGACACCAACCACAAAATCGGGTTTAGTTCAAACCCGACCGCTCTAATCCGCCGCTCCGCCAAAATCCGCAAAATCGTGCCGCTACCCGAGCCTAAATCCACCACCAAATCACGGTCGCCCAGCTTCGCTAGCTCCAGCGCCTGCTGCGCCCACTTTCGGCGTGTCGGCACAAACGGCGCGCCGAAAAAACAAACCGCCGCGAAACTGCACACCACCAACACAGTCAAAACCCCCAACCAATCAATCATCAAACTTCTGACTCAAAACTTTTATACGATTTTTCTGACTCGCCAACTGCTGCTCAATCTCCGCCGCCAACTTAGCGCCGGCTTCGTACTTGGCGACTGATTTTTCAATATCAATATCATCGCTGTTGAACCACGCCACGATTTCCTCAAACTTATCCAAGTTTTGCTTAATAGTTTTATCACTCATAAAAAAATTATATCACAAAACTACTCGAAAAAACTTGAGTAAACTCAAGTTTTAACTATGTTGTAAATTTTACAACACTTGGCGCTGTTTACTGCGGCGGCGTTTAATCACCGCTTGCCCAGCTTTCGAGCTCATGCGCGCCCGAAAACCGTGCTTTTTAGCAGCGTGGCGTTTTTTGGGTTGATACGTTCTTTTTGGCATAGACACCATTCTAACACAACTGCGAGATTATTCAACTGTATTTTTAATTTTTTTGTGCTAAAATATGGTTATGTTATTAACGCTTAGTGTCATGAAAAACGTCCCGTTAATCGGCATTCAGACCGGTCGGCGGCTGGCGCAAATCGGCGAGCCGATTATTAACCCGAACAACCTGCAAGTAGTAGCCTGGTACACCACCGGCAATTTAATCGGTTTTTCGCCGGCGGTGGTTTTTAGCGAGGACATTCACGAACTCGGGCATCTCGGCGCTATTATTGACTCAGCTGACGACATTCATCCGCTGGACAATTTAGTCCGGCTGCAGGAAATTTTAAGTTATGATTTCGCGCTCAAAAAACTACCGGTGGTTAGTGAAAGTGGTCAAAAACTCGGGCTGGTGGAAAGTTTCAACTTCGATTCCGATAACTTTTTGATTAAACAAATCATCGTTAAGCCTAGTTTCAGCGTCCGGCTGACAGCTTCGCAACTTATCATCACGCGCCACCAAATTGTCGAACTTAATAACCAGCGCATTGTGGTTAGCTCGGTTATTCGAGTCGCGCCAACACCGCCCCAAAAATCGCCGGTCAAGCGCTCAAAATCTCAACCCGCCGCAAAGCCAGCGCCGCCTACCGGCAAGCCAGTCCCTGAAACTAAACATGTTTAATATTAGTAAAATCCGAAATTTCTCTAGTGGTGGTCGCCAAATCCGCCGGCGCTAGCTCGTGGATATCGTCTTTGCCGACAGTCCGGACTAGCCTCGCCAGCTCCAAGTTCAAAGTCCTCAAAAACTCATCGGCTTTCTTGCCAGTCGGCAAATCCAACGCTGCCGCGCTAGCCCCCAAAGCCATCGCTTTGACAATATCGCTCGGCGTTTTCAAATCGCCCGCCGCGACTAAATCAACATTCTCAATTTCATTATCATTCAGAAACTTCCGCGCCCGATACAGCGCAAAAACCAACGGCAGGTCGCGGCTTTCAATTATCACAAAATCCGCCGTTGACTTTCTCACCCAAGCCATATCATCCTCGATTTTGCCAGCCACAATTTTTAAACCAATCGGCTTGCCGCCAGTCAAATCGCGCAATTTCTGGACCAACACCAACAAATCCCAAACTGATTTCACAGCCGCTAACGGCGGGCTAATGACAACTGCGTCGGCTTTCGCCAAATCCGTATCCACCGCCAAAATCCGCTTTATCGGCTCAGCTGGATTTTCCGGCAAAGCCTCGCCAATCTTCCCAAACGCCACCACCGGACCGCCCAACTTTAGCGGTCGGCGGCTCGAGCGACCGATTACAGTTTTTAACTGAACCGCCGCTTCCGCACCCAGCGGCTGGCTAGCCAACTGCCCAGCCAAAATCACAACATCTTCCCAGTTCGGCGCGCTCATATACCTCCTAATAATTTTCCGCTCGCACCTCGAAAAACGACTGCTCATGCCCGCAAACTGGGCAAACCTTCGGCGCGGTTTTACCAAAATGCAAATGCCCGCACTTGCCGCATTTCCACATCACATCACCGTCCTTTTTGAAAACTTTGCCGGTTTCGATATTTTGCAGTAGCTTCAAATACCGCTCTTCATGAGCTTTCTCGATTTTCGCAACTTCGTCAAATTGAAAAGCCAGATGATCAAAACCTTCCTCGCGCGCCTCGGCCGCCATGCGAGCATACATATCGCTCCATTCGTAATTTTCGCCAGCCGCCGCGTCCTTCAAATCCGCCTCGATTTCCGGAATCGCGCCACCGTGCAGCGCCTTAAACCACAGCTCGGCATGTTCCTTTTCATTCTCAGCTGTCTCAATAAAAAAATTAGCAATCTGCTCAAAGCCCATTTTGCGAGCTTTAGACGCATAAAAAGTATATTTATTGCGCGCCTGACTTTCGCCCGCAAAAGCCTCCTGCAAATTTTTCTCCGTCTTCGTACCCTTCAAATCTACCATAAATCCTCCTTTTTATTAACTCGCTATTTACCTTGATAGTTTATCACATTTTGGTAGGATTTTTTAGACTTCGGTGTCGAGAGTATTTTTTATGTCATCATAGCGAAAACCACGTTTGACGAGATAGGCGATTAGTTTTTGCTGGTCATCGTAGTGGTTGGATTTTTTGGCAATGAGTTTTTTAAGCGCCGCGACTTCAGAATATTCCGTCGTATTGGCGATGACTTGGTCGATAATCTCGGAACTTATACCCTTTTTTCGCAACGCCAACTGAACTTGGCGTTTCGACTGGCTCTTGTTGGCCGCCAGCGACCGCACAAAAGTAGCCGCAAATTTGGCGTCATCAAGATAACCGCG
>JAITSF010000025.1 GCA_031287975.1 Candidatus Nomurabacteria bacterium | reverse complement strand
AGCTCTTTGACGAAGAAACCTGTGTCATCGCCTAACGCCACCATCCCAGTTTTCATAGTGTAAGCACGAGCCTTGGCGATGGCATTGTCTTCTATCGAGTCAATACCTTCTGGCACGTCAATCTTAATTTTTTCAGTTTTGGGCGATTCCAGCCGATATTCATCGCCAAGATATATCTGAAAGTCGTCGAACTTAGAGTCGTTACCAGTGGCGATGAACAAACCTGTTGAACTAAAATTAGCAACCATAGGCAAAAATCTATCGCGAATGTATTTGGTATAATCTGCGATTTCTTCAAAATACGGCACTGAGATTATTCGCTCTAGTCGGTTATTGAAAACTGCGTTAAGTTTAGTTGAAACAACCCGCTCAAACTCAAGCCTGTCGTCGTCAGAGACCTCTCCAACTTCTAACGGTTCACGCATCATAATCAGCCACGGCTTAATCTGCCGCGAAATAAATGCCCGATAAGCATCTTGAATAATCTTAGTTTTAATGTAATCGCCATATTGTAGCTCGGTCAACAAAATTACTTTGCCAATGCCATCGTCCTGCATTCTTTGAATAATTGGCGTGAAAATTGGGTCAACTTCTGGGTCGGTTATTAAGCCGCCGACTTCGATAAAGAAGCTCTTCGGCTTGCCAGATTTTTGCCAGATATCGTAGATTTTATTTTCGACAAAAAACGAAAGGTGCGGGTTGATTTGCAGATTTTCATTCTCACCGTATTTCTTGATAAACTCTTGGTATAATTCACCAGCCAGTAGATAGTGCTCTTTGCCCCATTTTTTACCCTGATTAAACCTCTCGTAAATGCCAAAATCGTCATGACCATCAGACGTATGGCGACCGCTCTTGTTGGTATTTAACAGCCCATCAAATTTGATGGCATCAGAGTCTGGCGTCGCATTTAACAATTGAGCGACCAGAGTTCCTTTGCCAATGTCAGAACGCGGAAAGCCTAACACAAAATAAAAGGTTGACTCTTCTGAATTTGGTTTGCTCTCGTTAATCATCGATTTCAACTGCCTTATCGTCTTCTGGTTTTCATATAATCCACTCACTCAGACCTCCTTATTTTATACAATATTTCACTTGGTTTCAAATCTGATGTATTAAAAACAGTCGTTTTGGTGGGTGGTTTTTTGAGCGACCCTCCAGACGACATTCGAGCAATTATCTCTACGTCGGAATAACCGCGCCGACGTAATCGCTCATATCTGTCATAATTGCTACATACCAAATGAACCCAGTTCACGTCAACCAGTTCCAAGACTTTTTGCGCCATTTTGATAGCTATTGACGAAGCGCGATGGTTCGGATTGTTAAGTGTTCTGCGATATTAGTTTATTCTTTACAAGATGTCGGTGTTGACAAAACGCTTACGGTATGATAAGCTAAAGGCAATCGGTTAGTTCCGTGATTGTTAAAGTTTCACTATCAATAATTTAATAAAATTCTTGCTGTTGTTTTTTAGGGCGATTTTTAATCGGCACGAATTTTTCGGGCTTTGGAAATTTTTCCATCACACTTTCTCCACTTTTTCAATTCCTAAAATTCCCAAACCTTGGTCGAGAATTTGGGTGTAAACTTGGATAAGTTTCAGGCGCAGCGCTTGGCGCGGGTGGTTGATAACTGGCGAGTTTTCGTAGAAGCGGTTAAAGACACCGGCTAGTTCGTAGAGATAGTTGCAGATTTGGTGGGGCGCGAGTTCGGCGGCGGCTTGGTGGGCGGCGGCGGGAAATTGGAAAAGTTTGAGAGCTAGGGTGCGTTCAAACTGGTCAAACTGCCAGTCGGCTAAGTCGGTTTTTAGCGGCGCGCTGGCTTTGCGCAAAATCGACTTGGCGCGCGCGCCAGCGTATTGCAAATACGGGCCGGAATTGCCCTGCAAACTTACCGAAGTTTCGGGGTCGAAAACTACGTCCGGCCCGAGTCGGTTTTTCAAAAAAGCGTATTTAATAGCGCCGAGAATCAGCCGCTGGTCGTGATTGCCGTGCTGTTTTTCTTGAGCCGCCGCTGTCATTTCTAAAATATCGACGGCCTTGACGGCATTGCCCAGCCGGCTGCTTTGTTTGACACCGCCTGGCAGTTTCAAAAGTCCGTGTGTGTAATGTTCGGTGGTCAGTGCCGCTTGGGGCGCAAATTGCTCGATGCTTTTTAGAACCACTTTCATGTACTCGATAATGTCGTTGGCGGTGATGATGATGTGTTTGTCGTAGTGGTAGTCGGCGTATTTTTGCAGGGTGCAACCCATGTCTTTGGTCTCATAAGTCGGCAGGCCTTCGGAGTTGACGAAGACACGGGTGTGCAGCCCGTACGGCTGGCCGTTGAAAATTATCGCGCCGTGGCTTTCGGTGTAAACTTCGGGGTGTTGGCGGACAGTCTTCAGCCCCAACTCAGCGGTCTGGCTTTCCGGATAATATTTTTCAAACTTGACACCGATTGAAGCGTAAAAATCGTCGAAATAATCGTAGCTCCACTGCCGGCAAGTCCAATAAACCCGCGCAAACGGGCTTTTTTGGTCTTTTTCGCTAATAACTTTATAAATCCGCTTGTTAATTTCGATAATTTCCAATTTGGCGGCGTCATCATCAGAATAAGCGCTGTTGCCCTCGACATAACGCTGGCTAATCCAGTCGGTTCGCTGGGATTTCGGAATTCCAGACAACTTTTCGGGATTTTCGCCGCCTAAATTTTTCACAATCGCCCACATGGCTTTGGCGACATGCAACCCAGCGTCGCCGCCGAAATTAACACGGTGGACTTCCCCGCCAGCCAGCTCGATTAAGTTGGAAATCGCGTCGCCCACCACTGAAGTATAAAAATGCCCCATATGCAGAACCTTAAACGGATTCGGGTCGGAAAATTCCGACACCACCACTTGATTTTGATAAATATTCGGCCGAGCGTAGTTTTTGTCGGCCAGCATTTTGTCCAGCTCCCGCGCCAAATAACTATCCGCCAGCCGCAAGTTGATAAACCCAGCGCCGGCGATTTCCACGCTAGCGAACATGTCATTCGGCCGCAACTCAGCGGTCTGGCTTTCCGGATAATAT
>JAITSF010000016.1 GCA_031287975.1 Candidatus Nomurabacteria bacterium | reverse complement strand
TCGCGCTCGGCCTCGCGCAATTTCTGGATAACAACCTGCTTGGCTGTCTGCGCCGCCACCCGCCCCAGCGTAACGACCTCAAAAGATTCCTCGACTTCGTCGCCGATTTTAGCGTCTTTTTTGATTTTCTTGGCTTCGTCGAGAGTTTTTTGCTGGGCGCTGTTTTCGACTTCCTCGACAACTTGGTATTTGACAAAAACTTTAGCCGCGCCGGTGTTTTGGTTTAAAACCGCCCGCACATTCTGATCGCGGTCGCCGTTGTCACGCCGCCAAGCCGCCGCAATCGCGTCCTCGACCGCGCCCATAATCGTTTCCTCCGGCAGATTCTTCTCCTCCGCGATCACCCGCATCATACTGGCCAGCTGCTTAAGATCAATTCCTTCCACTCTCACTCCTTTCTGTTGCTAATAAAACGTCCGACCATTCGGCCGGATAAGTACTATCTAATTATACGCTTGTTTTTTGTTTTGTAAAGCTTTTCTTGCTTGCTTTTCACATATCAAAGTTAAGTATAATCTCGTTAAGAAAGGTTCGTTTCCTACCCTTATCTTCTTATTATATCAAACTTTTTTAATTTTGTCAAGTTTTAGACTGTAAAATGCCCGCCCCTGTAAATAACTTTTTGACTGCCATCCGGCAGGCTGGCGGTAACGGTGCGATCGGTGGTGGTAACGACATCGGTGTGGACGGAGGAATCGTTGTAGCCGAGTTTTTCCCAGTCGGCTTTTTTGAGCTTGGTTGGGTCGCCTTTGAAACAGTCTTTGTAGGCCATGCCCAGCGCCACGTGCGAGTTACCGAAACGCCCGCCCATGTTTTCGTCGAACAAAGTTTCGGCCATAAATTTTGTAATACGCGAGTGATCGGCGTCGGTCATCGAAAACTCACCCAGCCTGTCGGCGTTTTTAGTGGCAATCATTTCGCGCAGAACTTTTTGGTTTTTGGCGGCTTTGGACTTGACAACTCGGCCTTTTTCAAACCACAGTTCAATGCCCTCGACAATATTGCCATAACGATACAACGGCTGGTTAATACGAATCCAACCCTCCGTGCCGCGCCAATCGGGACTGGTGAAAATTTCATAGCTCGGGATATTGCGCCCGCGGCCGCCACACCATTTTCGCTCCTTGCCGATCGTTAGTTTCAAGTCAACATCAGCGCCCACGACATGTACCGATTCAATTTCCATATCGTTCAAAGTTTGGCTAATCCGGTCGATTTCTTTATAAAGTTTTTGCCACTGTTTAATCGGCTCGGCGTGGTCGAGATAACAAGCTTCCTCAATTTGCTGCCAATATTCCGCTAGGCTAAGTCCGGCTTCCTTGGCCATTTGCTCGGTGCCATACAGCGCTAAAGTCCAGGTGAACTTGCCGGCGTTTTCCTTGACATCCAGCCAATCGTAAAACGGCTTGCTGACTTCGCCGCGTCTCATCAGTTTGGCCGGATCGACTTCCGCTAGCGCTCGCAAATCGGTATCGCACAATATCGCTAGTCGATGATCGACCTGATCCGCTAAACCTTTGAAATACTTGCGATTAAAATGCTCCAGCTGTTGCTGGCTGGCGTTTTGATAAAACTCTTTCATAATATTATCGCTAGGCTGGAAAATATCGGTGGCGTAATCGGAAATCACATGCCCGCCCGATTTCCAAACTTGGCGGATGACCGCCAAAAACAGCGGCCGGCAAGCTTCCGAGCCTTCCACCCACACCACTTCGTCCGGTTTAATACCAACACCGCCACCCAAAGCAAAATTAACCAATAGCTCCGCGTATTTTTGCAACAGCTCGGCCGGCGGTTCAATTATTTCGATAGTTCTTTTAGTTAATTTCATAAAACTCCAATCTTTATAAAGTTATTTTAGCACATAAGTATGATAAAATATACTTATGAACCGGACAATTTTAATGGAAAAAGCCGGCGACGCTTTTTCAAAAGACCAACTCGCCAAGCTGGAAGCGGCTGTGGCTTTCGCCACCGACTGCCACACCGGTCAGAAACGCCGAAGCGGCGAGCGCTATGTTGTCCATCCGCTGACAGTGGCTGGTTTTTTGATTGACTGGGGACTGGATATCGACTCGGTAGTAGCTGGCGCGTTGCATGACGTTGTCGAAGATTGCGATGTTAAACTTTCCGAAATCAAGCAGCGGTTCGGCGAGCAAGTGGCGTTTTTGGTTGACGGCGTTACTAAACTTGGCAAAGTTCGAGCCGGCATGCAGGACATCGACACTTACCTGCCAAAGACCAAGGATAATCTGACTAAACTGTTAATCGCCACCGGCGCTGATGTACGTGTGATTATTATCAAACTAGCCGACCGGCTACATAATCTGCAAACTCTTTCCTCGCTGCCGCCGGAAAAACAGCGCAAAATCGCCCGTGAAAGTCTAGAAGTTTTTGCGCCGCTGGCCGACCGGCTGAACATGGGGCAAGTTCGGGTGCAGATCGAAGAGCTGAGTTTTTCGTTTCTCGACCCAACGCGCTTTAACTACCTGCGCAAACAAATCAAAAGCCGGCTGGGCCGCGCCAGCAAAAAGCTCGACCACATCCGCGAGGAAGTTAAGGCTATTCTAAAGAAAAACCACATCAAGTTCGAAATGGACGGCCGTGTCAAATCGATTTATTCGTTTCATAAAAAGTTGGCCAAACACAACCAAAACATCGAGTCGATTTATGACATTATCGCGCTGCGAATTGTTGTCAAAGACAAGCCGACTTGTTACCAAGTTCTGGGGTTGATTCATCATCTTTACACACCGATGATAAATCGTATCAAAGATTACATCGCCGTGCCGAAACAAAACGGTTACCAAAGCCTGCACACCACAGTTATTACTCGCGACGAGCATATTGTTGAGTTTCAAATCCGCACCGCCGAAATGCACGAATACGCCGAAAAAGGTTTGGCGGCTAGTTTTCATTACAACGAGCAGAAGCTGACTGACGCTTACAAAACCGGTCGGATCGCCAGATTGCCAGCCGAGCTAAATTGGATTTTTGAATTACAAACCGCTGCCGCCCAGCTCAAAGCCGGTCAAAAAGTCGACATGAAAAAAATGCGCCTGCATCTTTTTAGCGATAAAATCTTCGTCTACACCCCGAAAGGCGACATTTTCGAGCTGCCAGAAGGCTCGATGCCGCTGGATTTCGCCTACCGCGTCCACACCGATATCGGCAAAAACGCCATCGGTTTCAAAATCAACGGCCGGATCTCCAAAGCCAACACTCGGCTCAAAACCGGCGATGTTGTAGAAATTCTAACCAGCCCTAAAACCAAACCGACCATCGACTGGCTGGACCGCGTCATCAGCCCCTTCGCCCGCAACAAAATCCGCGCCGCCTTGCGCCAACAAGGCACAAAAACCCTGTCTTCGCCCGCCAACCCGCCCAAAAAACCGTCATAAACCCTTGAAATTTATTAGCGGCTTGTGCTAAAATACTCGACATGAAAAGAGTCATCAAAAGCTGGCGGACTGTCAGCATCGGAATTAAAAAAGCCGCCAACGGCTGGCAGTTTTGGTTGTCGGCGGTTGGCGCGACGCTGTTTTTTATCTTTCTTTTTAATTTGCTTTCGTCTGGCAATAACTTTTTGCAGTTGTTGATAAACCTGCCTTTTGGCGACAAATTTTTTGTTATCGGACAAGTTTATTGGGAATTTCTAACCAACTTTTTGTCAATCGAAAAAATTCTGATTTTCTTAGCGGCTGCCGGACAAGGCTTGATTATCAGCATGATAGTTTTTCTATGGCGAACCCGCCGGCGGCTTGACGACACGGCGGTTTTAGAAAGCGCCAGCGCTTCGTTGATAGCCTTAATCGGTGCCGGTTGTCCAGTTTGCGGCGGCACAATTTTGCTACCGGTTTTGATGAGCTTGTTCGGTGCTTCCGCCATGACATTCTTGCAAAGTTTTTCGCTACTTTTAATGGCAGCGGCTTTGGCGCCGATTATTTTTGCGATCCGGCGTTTAGGATTTTTAAGCAGTATGCAACCCAAAGCCAAGTCGAGAAAGGAGTCAAATGCAGAATCTTGACATTGGACGAATCGTGCGTTGGAGCTTGGCGATTGTCGCTATCGGATTAGTCGTGGCACTGTTTGTCTGGAACGCCGTTACACCACAAACCGCTAAATCGGTCGAAACTTGGCAGCCGGAAATGACTTTCGGCTCGCCCCAAGCTGTCAACCATTTTATTGAATATGTTGACATGATGTGTCCATACTGCGCCAAGTTTTACTTGGCTCTGCACGACAGTTTTGACGATTTCCAACGCGACTTTATCGACACCGACAAAATTTATTACGAACTGCGTTTGGTCGATATCGTTTCCGAACACAGCCAAAATTCCTATCGCGGCAACATCGCCGGCTATTGTGCCGCTCGCCAACCCGATAAATTTTGGGGATTTTACGAAACCATGCAAAACTACTTAACCGACAATTATTATTCCAAAGGCATCGGCGACAAAAAAGGCGCGCCGGAAATCCCCAAGTGGGACAACCAAGTTTTCTACGACCAAGCCGAACAATCAGACCTCAATATGGACGAATTCCGCGATTGTTTCGACACTCAACAACCCAAAGACACCCTCGCCACCAACACCCGCAAAGCTCAAATTTCCATGCAAACCAACTCCATCTCCGGCGTACCGTATTTTATCTTCAACGACTACACTTCCTCTGGATTTGAAGGCAACTACTCAACAATCCAACGCATGTTCAAGGCCGGCGGCGTAAATTAAAACTTTATAAAGTTTTTCATAGCGATTCTATTAACTTAGTAATTATTCTTGTGTATCTTTGTATATTTTCCAAACGAACAAATTCATCGGTCTTATGAGCCTCAGCGCTTTCGCCAGGACCGAACACAATAGTGTCAATACCGCGCTTAGCAAAAAACACTTGATCGTTCGACATCGGGCTGGTTGTGAGCCGCAGGCTTTTGTCGATACTAAGCATTTTTTTTACTAAACCATGTTTATTGTTTACAGTTGACCCAACTGGTTGAGCAACATACCTCCAAGTAAAATTAAATTTTTTACTTAAGCCAACCACCCACTTATGAAAATTCCTATCAAATTTGGGGGTTGTTCTAATATCTAACGACACATAGGCGTCCGACAATAATTGGTTTGGTCGAGAATAATCGCCAGATTGAATCCGAGATGGCACTATCGACGGCTCGTCGAGCGGTTTATCGTCAAAACGCCTACAATCCTCGACAATTGTCGGTATGTGGTGCAAAAAATTAACCGCGCGTTTAATGGCACCACGATTGTAGAGTGTTTGGCTGGAAGCATGACCAGAGTCACCAGAGAACTTTAGCTCAACAAATCGATTTCCCCTGTGACCCAAATAAATCGAATCTGCATTAGTCGGCTCTGCAATTATACAATCGATTTCTTCATAATGATGTTCACGCTCAAACCATTTAAAAATTCCTTTGTGCCACGTCCATCAACCTCTTCATTGGCCGCAGCAACAACCCATAAGTCATAGTTTTTCGGTTTTAGCGCCGAACCAATTACCATATTAGCCGCGACAGCCGACTTCATATCAGACGCGCCCAATCCGTATAATTTCTCATTTTCGATCACCGGAAAAGTCGGTGCGTAGCTCCAGTCATCGACATTGCCACCCACGGTATCAATATGACCAGCCAGAATTAAAGCTCTGTTATTCCCAGCGTTTACTAGGCCAGCGCAATAGTCATCAGTTTTTCGAACAGTTCGGTAGTTATGTTCATCCATCCAACCAAAAACAAAATCCAATATCTCAGCCTCCTGACCCGATACGGACGGAATCGATATCAATTTTGTCAACAGCCTAACAATCTGGTCTTCCATACTGAATAATCTCTCCTTGGCTTAATAACATTATAGTATCACAACATTTAATAACTGTCGCGCCCATTTCGATTTTCACTAGATATCTTTTAAGCCGTTCAGCTTCTAATTCGTCGCTTATCATACTGAGTTGATTCAATATTTTTACCCTATTTGTCCTCTCAACAGCTTGATACCAAGCAACACATTCATCCTTACAATACATCAGTGCCTTAGTGATTCAATCTGCCTACCACTACTTAACCATCGTTGATGCCAAAAGTAGATATACGATGGGTACTGATTGTATTTACGACTAGCCCTAGCCACACCATAACGCATAGCGTATTTCATTAAACTCTCCAAGTAACGCATATCTTGAGTTATACTAGACATTAACAACCCCCTCTTTTCCTAGTTCTTAGTTATTCCAATTACTAGAATACAGGTTAGGGGGTTGTTTTTAGTTGTGGGAGTGGGAATGGGGGATTCTGGGTGTATGTTTAGCTTACAATGTTCAAGGCCGGCGGCGTAAATTAACCCTTTACTTTTGATTTCGTTATTGCTAGAATTACAATGTCTAAGTTTAAACATCAGGTTTCTGTTTTTTGTAGCAAGTCAGCAATGGGCAGCCACTACGACTTGCGAATGGAAACGTTCAAAGTTTGAGCTTAGACAGCCAAGTGGCTGTCCTTTTTGACAGCCGACAAGAAAGTAATGTGGAGGGGGGAAAAAATGAAGAAATTATTAAGTCGATTAAACCAGACGTGGCCATCGCGGGCAGCTTTCCCCGCGCCATTTCGAGCGCAGCGAAACAATCCAGACAAATTTATAACCGGATTGCTTCAGGCTAAAGCCTTCGTAACGGCGGTGGGCATGATTTTTGTTGGTTCGTTACTATTACTTGCTAATCCTGGCCCCGTTCAAGCCGAACAAGCCGAATCGGATTTAAAGCTATCAATCTCGTCAGTAGTTAACCTAGTGATAACCAACTGCGACACTACTTCTTTTGCAGCAAGGACCGTCCTTGCTGCAATGCACTTAATGTAGAACGGAACCTGAAGCCTGACCCCAAATCCTAAATTACAGCTCCGCGGCCAAAGGGGCCGCGACTTGTTTCTTGCGGCTCATAATGCCGTCAATCCAACCTTGGCCATTGACCAACTCGCCGCCCAAAATCCGCCCTACCTCGGCATCGTCATCAGTATACGCCACCACCAACGAACCCTCTTTCATAATATCAGTAATCAACATAATCACTCCCCAATACTCGCCGTCAGTCTTTAGTTTTTGCAGCTCGGCCTTAAGATCGTCCAGTTTAGGGTCAATCATAGCCAATTCCACCAACTCAACCTGTCCGATACCGACTTTCTTGCCATTAAAATCAAAATCTTTATAATCGCGCTTGACCAAATCAGCCGCGCTGTCATCGGCAATCGAAGATTTCACTTTGAGCATTTCCATACCCAGCCCCTCGACATCTTCAATACCAGCGGTACTGGCCAACTCTTCGACTGCCCGCCGGTCGTATTTGGTTGTGGTCGGACTTTTAAACAACACTGTGTCCGACAAAATCGCGCAGACCATAGCACCGGCAATATTTTTCGGAACCGCGCGACCGAAAATATCAATAAACAAACTCCAAACCACAGTCGAAGTACAACCCCACGGTCGAACATCAACGTTGACCGGTGCCGCCGTAGTCAACCCGCCCAAACGATGATGATCAACCACCCTTTCAATCTCCGCCTGTTCAATATCCGACGGCAACTGACTTAGTTCGGTGGTGTCCACAATCGCCACTTTCTGCCCAGCGACTTTTTCAATAATTCTCGGCGTGTCCAGGCTAAACTTCTCTAACACATACGCCGTTTCCTTGTTCGGCTCGCCCAATGCGCAAGCCTCTGCGTCATCCAAAAAACTCGCCAAAGCTATGGCCGAAACAATCGTGTCTGTGTCTGGGCTGGTATGTCCAAAAACCAATGTCGCCATTTTCCCTCCTTATTCTTCTTCTACTATGTCGTCAATCGACACAATTTCCACAATAAATTTCAGCGGCCCAGACGTAGCACTTTCGCCGGCCTCGCCGCCGTAAGCTTTGTCAGCCGGAATTGTCAACTCATAAACCCCGCCGACCTGCGCGCCAGTCAAACCCTCCGACCAACCAGTAATCACACCGCTCAACGGAAACTGAATCGGCTC